>JBGPYP010000216.1:0-4600 GCA_041493285.1 Casimicrobiaceae bacterium | reverse complement strand
GTTTACCGGGTCGCCGCCGATGCCGACGCACGAGGACTGCCCGAGCCCCAGCTCCATCAATTGCCCCACGGCTTCATAGGTGAGCGTGCCCGAGCGCGACACCACGCCTACGCGGCCCTTCTTGTGGATGTGGCCGGGCATGATGCCGATCTTGATCTCGTCGGGGGTGATCACGCCCGGGCAATTGGGACCGAGCAACAGCGTTCGTTTGCCCTGCATCCGGTACTTGGTGCGGATCATGTCGCGCACCGGGATCCCCTCGGTGATGCAGATGACCAGATCGAGGCCGGCGTCGACCGCTTCGTCGATCGCCGCGGCCGCGAACGGCGGCGGCACGTAGATTACCGACACCATGGCGCCGGTCGCGTCCTTCGCATCGCGGACCGTGGCGTAGATCGGGATGCCTTCGAAGTCCTCACCCGCTTTCTTCGGGTTGACGCCGGCGACGAAGCAATTGTTCCCATTCGCGTAATCTCGGCACATCCGGGTGTGGAACTGGCCGGTTTTCCCGGTGATACCCTGGGTGATGACTTTGGTATTCTTGTTAACGAGAATGCTCATGATCCGTCTTTTGTCGCCCCGGCGTAGGCCGGGGCCCAAGTTGGTTACGCGGTGAAATCATCATAGAGATCCCGCCACTCCCGATTCATTTCCTGAATCAGGTTGACCTTCCAATCTCGACGCCACTCCTTGATCTGCTTCTCGCGTGTGATCGCCGCCTCGATCGAGTCGTGACATTCGTACCAGACCAAGCGCCCGATGTCGTACTTCGTCGTGAATCCAGCAACGAGATGCTCCTTGTGCTCCCACACTCTCTTCGCCAGATCGCTCGTTACGCCGACGTAGAGCGTCCCGTAAGGCTTGTTGGCGAGAATGTAAGCGTATCCTCGAGTTTCGCTCACCCAAATTGGGCCCCGGCCTGCGCCGGGGCGACGAGTTAGCTGCCTCTCGCCGCAGCAACGACCCTCTCGCCGGCCTCGGCCATGTTGTTGGCGGTGATGATCGGGAGCCCCGAGTCCGCGAGTATCTTCTTGCCGAGATCCTCGTTCGTGCCCTTCATGCGCACGACCAGCGGTACCTTGAGCTGGACCTCGCGCGCCGCGGCGACGACCCCGGTCGCGATGGTGTCGCATTTCATGATGCCGCCGAAGATGTTGACCAGGATCGCCTTGAGGTTCGGGTTCCTCAGCATGATCTTGAACGCCTCGGTCACCTTCTCCGCGGTCGCGCCGCCACCGACGTCGAGAAAGTTCGCCGGCGCGCCGCCGTAGAGCTTGATCGTGTCCATCGTCGCCATCGCCAACCCGGCGCCGTTGACCAGACAACCGATGTCGCCATCGAGCGAGATGTACGACAGGTCGTACTTCGAGGCCTCGATCTCCGCCGGATCCTCCTCGTCGAGGTCGCGCATTTCCGTCAGATCGGGATGGCGGAACAGGCCGTTCGCGTCGAAGTTGAGCTTGGCGTCGAGCGCGATCATGCGTCCGCCGCCGGTGACGATCAGCGGGTTGATCTCGGCGAGCGAGGCATCGGTTTCGTCGAACGCGCGGTAGAGTCCCTGCAGGATTTGCCGGCCCTCTCCGAGGCTCGCTTCCGGGATGCCGATCTTGCGTGCGACTTCGCCGGCCTCGGCGTCGGTCAGGCCCTTGGCCGGGTCGATGAAGACTTTCTGGATTTTCTCCGGCGTCTTGGCCGCAACCTCCTCGATGTCCATGCCGCCTTCGGAGCTCGCCATGAGCACGACGCGCTGCGTGGCGCGATCAACCACCATCGCGACGTAGAGCTCCTTGCGGATGTCGGCGCCCTCCTCGATCAGCAGCCGGCGCACCTTCTGCCCCTGCGGGCCGGTCTGATGCGTCACGAGCTGCATGCCCAGAATTTTTCCGGCGAGATCGCGGACCTCGTCGATCGACTTGGCGACCTTGACCCCGCCCCCCTTGCCGCGACCGCCGGCGTGGATCTGCGCCTTCACGACCCAGACGCTGCCGCCGAGTGTCTGCGCGGCCTTGACCGCCTCATCGACCGAGAAGGCGGGAATGCCGCGCGGCGTCGGCAGGCCGAAGCGGCGAAAGATTTCCTTGCCTTGGTATTCGTGGATCTTCACGCGTTCCCCGTTGCCGCGTGCTTCAGGCGGCGCCCCTGTACCATTGCGGATAGTACTTGCGCACCGTGTCGGTCGTCGTCTCGAGCGCGTGACAGCGGTCGAGCTGAAAGGGTTTGCCCTCGCCCTCCTCGATTTCGCGCCGCAGGCCGGCGAACATCTGGATCGCGGCAGTCGGCGCATGGGCCAGCAACTCGGTGACGTGGCTGCAGCCGCGCACGCCGCCCATGGTGTCGTAGAGCGCCTTGCGAAAGCCGTGCAGCAGACTCGTGCCGATGAGCTTCGCGTACGCCGGCTCGATGCGATCGCAGGCGCCTTCGTACGGCATGCCGTCGATACGGACGTCGAGCGCACGGATGAGGTAGTCGGTGCCCACGGTTACGCGCGCCCACATGTCGTGCACGGGCACGCCGGCGGGCCGCAGCCCCGTGAGCAGCGCGTAGTCGTGATCCTTGACGTCGGTCAGATTGCCCTCGAGGTCGAACAGCCCGTCGTTGCGCCGGAAGCCTTCGTACGACACCCGGCGCGTATGCAGGCGGGTCCGGCCAATCGACGGCGTGGCAAGCGGCATGGGTTGTCGGAGTCGTGGGCGACGAGCGCGCGGCGGGCCGCTAGAATAGCGAAGCCGCAAAGCGCGCCATTTTACGCGGCGAAACCGCAACAAACAACGATTCCAGCCTGCGGAAGGCGACTCCGATGCCCTTCGTGCTCGCCCTGGACCAGGGCACCACCAGCTCGCGCGCGATCCTGTTCGACCACGCGGGATCGATTCGTGCCGTCGCCCAGCGTGAGTTCGCGCAGCTCTACCCGCAACCCGGGTGGGTCGAGCACGATCCGATGGAGATCTGGGCGACGCAGTCGGCGGTCATGACCGAGGCGCTGGCGAAGGCCGCGGTCGCGCCGGCGGACGTTGCCGCGATCGGCATCACCAATCAGCGCGAAACGACGGTGCTCTGGGAGCGCGCGACCGGACGGCCGGTCGCCAACGCCATCGTCTGGCAGGATCGGCGCACCGCGCCCATGTGCGACGCGCTGCGCACGGCCGGCCATGAGCCGACGTTCACGCGCAAGACGGGCCTCGTGCTCGATGCGTATTTCTCCGGCACCAAGCTCAAGTGGCTGCTCGACAACGTACCGGGTGCGCGCGAGCATGCGACACGTGGGGAGCTCGCGTTCGGGACCGTCGATTCGTGGCTGATCTGGAACCTTTCCGGTGGGACGAAGCACGTCACGGATGCGTCGAACGCGAGCCGGACGCTGCTGTTCGACATCCGCCGCGGCGATTGGGACGACGAGCTGCTCGGGCTTCTCGACGTGCCGCGCGCCGTGTTACCGACCGTCGTGCCGTCGTCGGGCATCTGCGCCGAAGCTGCGGTCGCGGGCGTGTCCGTGCCGATCGCGGGCATTGCCGGAGACCAGCAGGCGGCGCTTTTCGGCCAGGCGTGCCTCGAACCCGGACTCGCCAAGAACACGTACGGCACCGGATGTTTCCTGCTGCTCAACACCGGCCCGACCGCAGTGACGTCGAACAATCACCTGCTGACAACGGTCGCCTGGCGTCGCGGCGGCACGACGGACTACGCGCTCGAAGGCAGCGTCTTCATCGCCGGCGCCGTCGTGCAATGGCTGCGCGATGGGCTCAAGATCATCCGCTCCGCGGCGGAAGTCGAAGCGCTGGCCGCGAGCGTGCCCGACAACGGCGGCGTGTATCTCGTACCGGCGTTCGCCGGCCTCGGCGCCCCGCACTGGGATGCCTATGCGCGCGGCGCAATCTTCGGGCTGACCCGCGGCGCGACCGGAGCGCACCTCGCGCGCGCCGCGCTCGAGGCGATCGCGTTCCAGAGCGCGGAAGTGTTGCGCGCCATGGAAGCGGATGCGGGGCTCAAGCTCACCGAATTGCGCGTCGACGGCGGCGCGGCAGCGAACGATTTGCTCATGCAGATCCAGGCCGACATCCTCGGCGTCGAAGTCGTGCGGCCGAAGGTGCTGGAGACGACCGCGCTCGGCGCAGCGTATCTTGCGGGACTCGCCGTCGGCTATTGGCGTGACGAAGGCGACATCACCGCCAACTGGCAGGTCGCCCGACGCTTCGAGCCCGCGATGTCGCGCGCGCAGGCCGCGACGCTCACTGCGGGATGGGAGAAGGCGGTCGCGAGAGCGAAGGGCTGGGCTGCCTGAGGTCTCGCCGCGCGAGTGGCGCAGTGGATACTCGGGTCATCCCGGCGCAGGCCGGGATCCACTTTTGGAGACACAGATTGGGCCCCGGCTCATTGTGGTAACTGAGCCGGAGCCACGACCATCGTGTCATCCATCATCCAATTACGAAAACCTCGGGTGCACTTGCAAGGGTCGAAAGGGTGTATATACTCCCGATTGCGTGCATATGCTCGTAATCAACGTGTAATAACCGATCTACCTTCGTGTCTTCCCCGGCCCCCTCTCCCTGCGCCTGCGGGCGACTGCGCCGCGCCGCGCGGGCGCTGACGCAGCATTACGACG
>JBGPYP010000189.1:0-5204 GCA_041493285.1 Casimicrobiaceae bacterium | reverse complement strand
CACATGTCGATCGTCGACCGGTACGGCAACGCGCTGGCGATGACGACCACGATCGAGGCCGCATTCGGCAGCCGCTTGATGACCCGAGGCGGATTTTTCCTGAACAACGAGCTGACCGACTTCTCGTTCGCCCCGGCGGACGACGGCAAACCGGCAGCGAACCGCGTCGAAGCGAAAAAACGCCCGCGCTCGTCGATGGCGCCGACGATCGTGTACGACGCCCGAGGACGCGTTTTCATGGTGCTGGGCTCGTCCTTCGGCAGCACGATCATCAACGACGTCGCGAAGAACCTGATCGCGGTAATCGATTGGGGCCTCGATCCGCAAGCCGCGAGCGCGCTACCGAATTACGGTAGCCGCAACGGGCCCACCGAGCTGGAAAGTGGAACCGCCGTGGTCGCCTTGGAGCAGCGATTGCAAGCACTCGGTCACGACACCCGTATCATCGATGACACCAGCGGGGTCCATGCGATCGTGCGGACAAAGACCGGCTGGATCGGCGGCGCGGATCCGCGCCGCGAAGGTACGGTCGCTGGCGATTGAATTCCGGCTCGCGACGGCAACGCGCAGCGACAGAACCCGGATACACGGCATCATGAGCGAAAACACCATGCACGTGCAGCGACTGACCGAAGCCTCGCGGCCGGAGCTCGAGCGTCACTTCCTGAGCCTGGAACCCGAGGACGTGCGGCTGCGCTTTGGCGTGGCGATCGCTGCGGCAGCGATGGTCGCCTACGTCGAGCGCATCGACTTCGACGTCGATGCGGTGCTCGGTGTCCACGACGAAGCGCTCGCGCTCGTCGGCGCGGCGCACGTCGCGTTCACGGGGGATCTGGCGGAGATCGGCGTGTCCGTGCTGCCGGGCCATCGCGGCCGCGGCATCGGCAGCGCGCTCCTGGCGCGCGCCGCCGAGCATGTGCGCAACCGGTTCGTGACGCGACTGTTCATGTACTGCCTGGCGGAGAACGCGGCGATGCTGCACATCGCGCGCAAACTCGGGATGACGATCTGCGTGGATGCCGGCGAGGCCGACGCATTCCTCAAGCTGCCGCCTGCCGACCCCGCGTCGGTCGCAGGTGAATTCGTCGACCAGCGTCTGGCGCTGTTCGATTACGCGCTCAAGGCGCAGGCGATGCGGTTCAGACAGATCGCGGGCGATTCCGCGCCCGATCCGGAGCGCTGACGTCGATGGCCGTGCCGAGACCCGCACTGCACCGGATCGTCATCGTCGGCGGCGGCGCCGGTGGTCTTCCGCTCGCCACGCGCCTGGGCCACAAGCTGGGACGGCGCGGCCGGGCCGAGATCACGCTTGTCGATCAATACGCCACGCATCTGTGGAAGCCGCTGCTGCACGAGATCGCCGCGGGCCGCATGGATGCCGACGTCCACGGCATCGACTATCTGGCGCTCGCGTACTGGCATCACTTCCGCTTCCGCGAGGGTGCCGTCGCCGGCCTCGATCGCGCGCGGCACGAGCTTGCGCTCGGCGCCGTCCACGACGACGACGGCGCGCTGATGCTGCCGCGCCGTGTCGTGCGCTACGACACGCTGGTCTTCAGCGTCGGCAGCGTCAGCAACGACTTTGGCGTTCCCGGCGTGGCGACGCACGCGATCTCGCTCGACACGCTCGCCGATGCCGAACGTTTTCATCGCCGCCTGCTCGCCGCCTGCGTGCGCGCGGACGCGGAAGCCGGCGCGGGCCGGCCGACGGGAGTCGACATCGTGATCATCGGCGCGGGGGCGACCGGCGTCGAGCTGGCGGCCGAGATCCGGCACACGACCGGCGCGCACGCAAGCTACGGCCTCGACTATATCGATCCGGCGAAGGACGTCCGGCTCACCATCGTCGAGGCCGCGCCGCGCATCCTGCCGCAGCTCTCCGAGCACCTGGCGAAGGCCGCAGTCGGGCTGCTGGACAAGCTCGGCGTCGCGCTGCACGCCGGCGAGCGCGTGACCCGGGTCGACGGCGCCGCAGTGCACACGGCGAGCGGTGCGAAGTATCCGGCGGATCTGGTCGTGTGGTCCGCGGGGATTATGGCGCCCGAATGGCTCACCCGGCTCGACGGGCTGGAGACGCGTCCCGGCAATCAGCTCGTCGTCTCGACGACGCTGCAGACCACGCGCGATCCCAATATTTTCGCCTTCGGCGACTGCGCCGCGTGTCCGTGGCCCGAAGCGGGACGTGAAGGCGCGCTGGTCCCTCCGCGCGCGCAGGCCGCGTACCAGCAGGCGACGCTGCTGGTGAAGACGATGCAGGCGCGGCTCGCCGGCCGGCCGCTGCCGACGTTCCGGTTCCGCGACTTCGGATCGCTGGTGTCGCTCGGCGAGTTGTCCGCGGTCGGGAGCCTGATGGGCCGGCTCATCGGGGGCAGCCTGCTGATCCAGGGGCTGATCGCGCGCTGGATGTACGCCTCGCTCTACAAGCTGCACCAGGTGTCGATCCTGGGCTACGGCGGCGTCGCGCTTGATACCATCGGGCGCTTCCTGCGCCGACGGACCGAGCCGCGGGTGAAGTTGCACTGAGCCCGGGTTCCTGCGGCATGCGACACTGTCCGGTCTAAGGCTGGAACCCCTTCACGCCGAATTGCCAGAACAGGAACGCGAAGGTATCGGCGCGCTCCTCGTACTGCGACTTCTTGGTCGAGCCGAAGCCGTGGCCCGCGTCGTAGTCGATGCGCAGCAGCACCGGTTTGCCGCTCGTCGAGGCCGCTTGCAGCCGCGCCGCCATCTTGCCGGCTTGCCAGGCGTCGACGCGCGGATCGTTGATCCCCGTCGTGAGCAGGACCGCGGGATACTTCACTCCATCCTTGACTTGATGGTAACTGCTCATTTCCAGCAGTCCCTTGAAGCCATCGGCCTCCTTCACCGTGCCGAACTCCGGGACGTTCGGCACGCCATTGGACGAAGACTCCATGCGCAACCCATCGGACACGGGCACTTCGTCGATCGCCGCACCAAACAGGTCGGGGCGCTCGGTGATCGAGCGTCCGACGAAAATTCCGCCGGCGCTGCCGCCCATGATCGCCAGCTTCGCCGGTGACGTGTACTTGTGCGTAATGAGCCATTCGACGCAGGCGATCGCGTCGTTCCAGGTATTGGGCTTGGTCAGCTTGTAGCCGGCCTTGTGCCAGTCCTCGCCGTACTCGCCGCCGCCGCGCACGTGCGCGACCGCGAGCACACCGCCGCGGTTGAACCACGGCAGGAAGGTCGGCCGATAGAACGGCGTCTGCGAGATGCCGTACGCGCCGTAGCCGTAGAGGATCGTCGGGTTGCGGCCGTCGAGCTTGATCCCCTTCTTGTGCACGATCGACAGCGGCACCAGCGTGCCGTCCTTCGCCTTGACCTTAACCTCGCTCGATACGAGGTTCGGCGGATTGTCGTACTTGCCTTGCGGCTGGAGCCCAGTATCGACGACCTTGCCGAGCTTGGGGTCGTAGGCGAAAAAGCCGCCGAAGCGCGTCCACCCCCCGAGGTTGAATACCGCGCCGGGCCGGCGCGGGTCGGTCGTGAGCCCGTCGACGTCGCCTGCGTAGGGGAGCTTGATAAGGGCAGGCTTTGCGCCCGGCGCGTACGTCACCCGCAGGAAGTCGCTGACACCGCCATTCATGCGCCGCACGTACAGCGCGTCGTGCGCCGCGGCGATGCCGGTGACGACCGCGTCGCTCGGCGGCACGGCGAGGTCGGCCACCGAGAGATCGGGCTTGGCGAGCGACGTGCGCACGACCTTGAAGCGCGACGCGTTCTTGTGCGTGAGCAGATAGAGATTTTCGTCATTGACGTCAAACGCGGTCACGTCGTCGGCGTTGTCGGCGACTTTGATCCAGGGCGTCTTGTCGCCAGCCAGTGAAGCAACCGGGGCGATATAGAGCCTGAACTCGTTCTGTACGCCGTTGATGACCAATCCGATCACGTATCTCGAGCCGATCGGGTTCGCCACGATCGGAATTTCTGCCGGATCAATCGCGATGGCCGGCACGAGACCCGCACCGAGCAGCGGCGCGTCGCCGTCCGGATTCGTACCGAGCGTGTGCACGTAGGCGCGCGAGTTGACGTATTTCTCGGTCACGGGCGCATTCGCGGCGAGCTTCTGCAGGCGGTTGTAGAGCAGTCGCCCGTCCGCGAGCCACGAGGGCGATCCGAAGTTGGCGCGGTCGATCACGTCGCCGGTCTCCTTCCCGGTCGCCATGTCGATCACGTGCAGAACGCTTTCTTCCGACCCGCCGATCGAGATTCCGTACGCGATGTACTTGTTGTCCGGCGACGCGAGGAAAAAGTCGATCGCGTAGTGCTTCCCTTCCGGCGCGGGCACTTTGTCCGGGTCGACCAGCAGTCGTTCCTTGCCGGCGAACCCGTCGCGAACGTAGAGCTTCGGTATGTTCTCGTCGGCGTTGCGCTTGAGGTAGTACACGTTTTCGCCGGTGACTTGAACCGAGGTCACGCGCGAAGCCGCGGCGTTGCCGAAGGTCGTGACCTCGTCGAGGACGGTGTCGCGCTGCGGGATCTTCGCCAGCGCCGCCCCGGTGTAATCGGCCTGTGCCTTCATCCAGTCGGCGACCTCCGGATTCTTCATGTCCTCCATGTAGCGGTAGGGATCGGCGACGGTGGTCCCGAAGTACATATCGGTGACGCTCTTGACCGGCGCCACGGGCGGCGCGGCCTGCGCGAGCCCCAGCGCGGCGGAGCACAGCAGCGCCGCGCCGGCGAAGGTGCGGCACGGGTTGGCGAGGAACGAGGGCATCATGGACTCCCGGCGACGGTTGCGAAGCGCGCGATTATGCCAGCGCCGCGAAGGGAGGGCCACCGTTCGGCGATATACTGCCGCCGGCGCGGACCGGGCGCCGCCCGCGCCGATGCCGGCCGCGCCCGGGAATGAGTCGGGCGGGCGCGCGGTCTGGCATAGGGATGACATCGTGGCGACGATCGCTTGCGCGAGGGCATGGCGGAGCAACAAACCGGAGATAGCGGCGCTGCGCGTCTGGGACGCACGGGTCGACTTGCAGGGTCGAACGGTATACCGCGTTAGCGCGGCGAACATTCCCATGCCGTGCAATTCAACGCGGTAGGAGCCATTCGCCCTCGCGCCTGACGGCGCCGGCGCGCTCCAATTCGCCCATCAGCATATCGGCGAGCTCGGCAGCGGAACGTTTGAAAAACAGTGCGTTGAAGTCGCGATAGATCCCGATGCGCTCCATGTACGCAGGCAT
>JBGPYP010000207.1:0-4751 GCA_041493285.1 Casimicrobiaceae bacterium | reverse complement strand
CGAGCGGCGCGACGGCAGATCGCCCGCCAGTTGGCAACTGAGCCCCGTCCCTTCGGGTTTCGGCGCAATGGCCTCATCGGCGTTGTTGCGCGGCTCGCGAATAGCACGAAGTATTCGCTGCGCCCGCAGTTGGCCAATGAGGCCTAGCATCCGAAGCCATTGCGCCCGAAACGCGGCTCATGTGGGCCCCCCTCAGAGGCTCCCTCAGGTGCGGGCCGCGCGGGCGTTGGGATCCGGGACTACTTCTTCCCGGCCTGGTCGAGCATCTCCTGCAGCTTGGCGTCGAACTGCGCGTACGGCATCGCGCCGACCATGCGCACGCCCTGGAGCTTGTCGTTCTCCAGAGTCCCGATCACAAACGACGGCGTTCCCTGCACTCCGGCCACGCCGCCCTCGGCGATGTCCTGATCGATCTGCGCTTTGAACTTGTCGGACTCGAGGCAGCTCTTGAACTTGGCGACGTCGATCTTGACGTTGCCGGCGTAGCTCGCGAGGTTGTCGGCCTTGAGCGCCTCCGCGTTCACGATCATGACGTGGCGCATCTCCCAATATTTGCCCTGCTCGGCGGCGCAACGTCCGGCCGTCGCGGCGCGCCGCGCGTTGTCGTGGAAGTCGAGCGGGAAGTCGCGGCTCACGAAGCGGACCTTGCCGGTGTCGATGTAGTTGGCCTTGATCTGCGCGAACGCGACGTTGTGGAATTGCTGGCAGAACGGGCACTGGTAGTCGGTATATTCGACCATCACCAGCGGCGCCTTGGCGTCGCCCATCGAAAACCCGCCCGGGGAAAACTTGTAGCTCACCTTGTCGTCGGGCGCCGGCGCCTGCTGCGGCGACTGCATCTTCTCCAGCGTCTGCCGGATCTGCTTCAGTTCGTTGATGATGTCCTGCGCCTGCTCGGTGGTGATGCCATCCGCCCGGGCAAGCGGAGCCGCCGCCAGGAGCGAGAGCGCCGCCGCCAGCGCGAGCCATGCCCGCACGTATCTTGTTGCACTCATCGACTTGCCTTCCTTTCGCTTCGCAGCCCTTGGGGCCGCTCAATGGGTAGGTCATGAACGACCGACAGCTTGCAGACTGCACCGCCGCCGATCGGTTCCGCGGGCATATCCCGCGCGCACAGTGCCGATCATAGAGGCCAAGACACTCTTCGCCAACCCGGCCCGATTGGAGGTTATTGCGACGGAACAGACGGTTAGCGATCGCCGTTCCAGGCCGCCCCGCCGGCGTTGCATCAGCCGCCCGCCGTTTTTCCGGGCCACAGGATGAGCTGCGTGCAGCGGAAGAGCGCGAGCTTGCGTTGGCGTGCCCGATCGGCAACAACCGCATCCCAGACCTGCGTCGTGTTGCCCAGATGCACGGGGGTCGCGACGCAGGCGAGCGTGCCCTCACGCGCAGTACCGAGGAAGTTGCTCTTCAGCTCGATGGTCGTAAAGTTCTCCGCCCCGGGTGGAAGGTGCGCCAGGCAACCGTAGCCGCAAGCCGTATCGGCCAGCGCGATCACGGTCGCTGCATGCAGGTACCCGTTCGGCGCCAGCAAGTCGGGCCGGATGTCGAGCTCGGCGTCGATGCGATTCTCGGCGACCGCGGTGAAGCGCACGCCGATCAGCCCCGGCAAGCGACCGACGCCGCGATTGACGAACTTGTCGAGCGTCGCGTCGGGCCGCAGCGGCATCAGGGAAACTCCGAGCAGGCTAGAGCCGCGCCGCGACCCACGGCCGCACCGATTCCAGCGCGGCGGGCAGCGCGGAAGGATTGGTACCGCCGGCCTGCGCCATATCGGGCCGGCCGCCGCCTTTGCCGCCGACCTGCGTCGCCACGTGGTTGACGAGGTCGCCGGCCTTGATTTTGCCGGTGAGATCCGAGGTCACGCCGGCGATCAAGGTCACCTTCCCGCCCTCGGTCGACCCCAGAACGATCGCGGCGGACTTGAAGTGGCCCTTGAGCTTGTCCAAGGTCTCGCGCAACACCTTCGCGTCGGCGCCGTCGATCGTCGCGGCGAGTATGTGTGCACCGTTCACTTCGACCGCCTGCGCGGCGAGGTCGTCGCCCTGACTGGAAGCGAGCTTCCCCTTGAGCCGGGCGAGTTCCTTTTCCAGCACTTTCACGTTGTCGAGCACTTGGGCGACCTTGGCCGCGACTTCGGTTGGCGGCGCCTTGAGCGCACGCGCCGCTTCGTTAAGGCGCGCTTCCATCTCGTGCGTGTACGCGAGCGCGCCTTCGGCGGTCACCGCTTCGACGCGGCGGATGCCCGCCGCGACGCCCGATTCCGACACGATCTTGAAAAAGCCGATGTCGCCGGTGCGGCTCACGTGCGTGCCGCCGCACAGCTCGGTCGAGAAGTCGCCCATCCTCAGGACCCGGACCTCGTCGCCGTACTTCTCGCCGAACAACGCCATCGCGCCGGATTTGATCGCATCGTCGTAAGGCATGATCCGCGCTTCGACCGGATAGTTGGCACGGATCGCGCCGTTCACCCGCGACTCGACCGTGCGGATCTCCACGTCGGTCATGGGCTGCGAATGCGAGAAGTCGAAACGCGTGCGCTCGGGGTCGACCAGCGACCCCTTCTGCGTGACGTGGTCGCCCAGCACCATGCGCAGCGCCGCGTGCATCAGGTGCGTCGCCGAATGGTTCCATGCCGCTCGCGCACGCGCCCGCCCGTCGACCTTGGCGGCGACGGTGTCGCCGGGTTTCAGCTCGCCGGTCCTGACCTCGCCGTGGTGGCCGAACACATCGGGCTGGAGCTTCTGCGTATCGTGCACCGTGAACAGCGTGAGGCACGCCCCGCCCTTCGACAGCTCGCCGCGGTCGCCGACTTGGCCGCCGGACTCCGCATAGAAGGGCGTGCGGTCGAGCACCACGACACCGGTCTGGCCCGTCGACAACGCATCGACCGGGCTGCCGTCGCGATAGAGCGCGACCACCCGCGCGTCCTCCGCGAGGGTGTCGTAGCCGTCGAACTTCGTCTTCGCGCCGCTATACTCGAGACCTTCAGCCATCTTGAACGTCGATGCGGCACGTGCGCGCTCGCGTTGCTTGTCCATCGCCGCCTCGAACGCCGCCCGGTCGACGGCCAGCCCACGCTCGCGACACACGTCGGCCGTCAGGTCGAATGGAAAGCCGAAGGTGTCGTAGAGGGTGAATGCCGTCTCGCCCGAGAGCGTCTTCGTGCCGGCCTTCCGCGCATCGGCGAGCGCCGCGTCGAGCACCTTCATGCCGTGCTCCAGCGTCTCGGCGAAGCGCTCTTCCTCGGCCAGAAGCACGCGCATGACGTAGTCCTGCTTGAGCGGCAGCTCCGGGTACGCGTCGCCCATCAGCCGCGACAGCTCCGGCACGAGCCTGGCGAAGAAGGGGTGCGTCTGTCCGAGCTGGTAGCCGTGGCGGATCGCGCGGCGGATGATCCGCCGCAGTACGTAACCGCGGCCTTCGTTGCTCGGGATCACGCCGTCGACGATGAGGAACGCGCAGGCGCGGATGTGATCGGCGATGACGTTGAGTGACGGCGAAACGAGATCCCTCGCGCCGGTCAGCTTCGCTGCCGCCGCGATCAGGTCCCGGAATAAGTCGATCTCGTAATTGCTGTGCACGTGCTGGAGGACCGCGGCGAGACGCTCGAGCCCCATGCCGGTATCGACGCAAGGCTTCGGCAGCGGCGTCAGCTTGCCCTTGTCATCGCGGTCGAACTGCATGAAGACCAGGTTCCAGATCTCGATGTAGCGATCGCCTTCGGCTTCCGTCGATCCCGGCGAGCCGCCGGGTATCCCCGGGCCGTGATCGTAGAAGATCTCGCTGCAGGGGCCGCAGGGGCCGGTGTCGGCCATTTGCCAGAAGTTGTCCGACGCGTACGGCGCGCCTTGGTTGTCGCCGATGCGCACGATGCGCTCGCGTGGGACGCCGATGTCGTTCGCCCACGCGTCATAAGCCTCGTCGTCGGTTTGGTAAACGGTGATCCATAGCTTCTCCGGGGGCAGCTTGAAAATCCCGGTCAGCAGCTCCCACGAGAACTTGATCGCCTCGCGCTTGAAGTAATCGCCGAACGACCAGTTGCCCAGCATCTCGAAGAACGTGTGGTGGCGCGCGGTGTAGCCGACGTTCTCGAGATCGTTGTGCTTGCCGCCGGCGCGCAGGCAGCGCTGCACGTCGGCCGCGCGCACGTAGCTGCGCTTGTCGGTGCCGAGGAACACGTCCTTGAACTGGACCATGCCGCTGTTGGTAAACAGCAGCGTCGGATCGTTGCGCGGAACGAGCGAGGCGGAGGGCACGATCGTGTGCCCCTTCGACGCGAAATAGTCGAGAAACTGGCGGCGGATGGCTGCGACATGCATTGCGGATCGATCCCGGAAGCCCGCGGAAAGCCCGCCCGATTAAAGGCGTTGAAGGTTCAAAATCAACATCTTAGCATATCAGCGGCGATCTTGCACCGCCGCTAGCCGAGGGCGCTGGCGGCAGCCTCACGAAGCAGCTTGAGGATCGCCGAAAGCGCGAAGCCGCGCGTTTGCAGGAACCGCACCTGGCGCGCCTTGGCCCGCTCGTCGGCGGGCACTTGGCCGAAGCGGCGCTGCCACAGCGCGCGAAGTGCGGCTTCGTCGTCGAGCTCGGTTTCGGCGACGGCAGCGGCGATATCCTCGCGGGCGATTCCCTTGGCCTTCAGTTCTTCGACGATGCTCCGGCGGCTGTGGCTGCCCGTCTTCTGCGCGACGACCGCGTGCGCGTAGCGCGCATCCGACAGCAGACCGTCCGCGGCGAGCGCGTCG
>JBGPYP010000162.1:0-5923 GCA_041493285.1 Casimicrobiaceae bacterium | reverse complement strand
GCCTTTGAGGATCTTGTCCACATAGGTTGCAGCGCGCCGGTGCATATCGGCATAGTTTGGTCCAAAGGACATCAGGCCGCCCGCTTCCACTAGCTCTCTATAGGGATACACCGCCGGAAGGCGGTTCCGCGCTGCAAAGTCCACGATTCGCGCTCGGTTATGCAGGAAGACGCGGTCCGCAAACACGATGAAAGCGTCCGGCTGCTCACTGGCGATTGCGTTGAAGGCGTGCTCGAAATCCGAATTCGCTCGCACCGCGACAAACTGCACGTCAAGGTGCAACACCTTGGCCGCCGAGCGTGCTTGCTTCTCCGACGCCACGTGGAAGGCATTGTCGGGATTCAAGAGGAAGGACACGTGCGAGAGTTTCGGAACGACGTCCCTGAGCAATTCCAGTCGCTTCCCTTCCAAATCCGGTGCAATCGACGTCAATCCCGTGGAATTTCCGCCGGGCCGAGCGAGGCTCGCGATAAGACCCGTGCTGACGGGATCGCCAACGGCCACCATGACGAGGGGAATTGTCGCGGTCGCTCGCTGGACAGCGAGGGCAGCGGGTGTGCCAGCGGTGACGATAACTTCGACCTTGCGGGCAACAAGCTCGGCAATCAGGTCAGGAAAGCGCTCGTACTTTCCTTCCGCCCATCGATACTCGATGACGATGTTTCGACCCTCGACGTAGCCGAGGTCGCCCAACCCCTCGCGAAACGGGCCGACGAGATTGGCCTCGAGGGCGGCGGTAGAGTTGCCGAGGAAACCGACGCGGTAAACCCTTTGCTGCTGAGCGCGCGAAGCAAGCGGCGCGGCGAGTACGCCAGCTCCAAGTGCGAGCAGCAATTTTCGTCGCGTCGGCATTGAATCACCTCGTCGGGCGCAGCAACATCACTGGATCACCCGAGCGATGAACTTCCGCCCGTTCATCACTCGATCACTCGATCCGCGCGTACAAGCAACTGCGGCGGAATGCTCAGGCCGAGCTTCCGGGCCGTTGCGAGATTGATGACGAGTTCGATCCGGGTCGGCTGCTCGACCGGTAAATCGGCCGGTTTGGTCCCCTTCAGCACGGCGTCGACGTAGCGGGCGACGCCCTTGTAGTAGTCCCGGAAGCTCAGGCCGTAGCTCATCAGCCCGCCGGCCTCGGTGAATTCGCGGAAGCCGTAGATGGCCGGCAGTACGTGGCGATCCGCGAGCGCGACGATGCGCTGCAGCTGGCCGGCGAGAAATGCTTCGGTCATGACCACCAGCGCACCGGCGCCTTTGGCTTTCATCTGAAGCGCTGCCCGGTCGATGTCCGCTGGTGTCCGCGCCTCAAACTGCTGCACCTTCACGCTGAGCTGCGTGGCTGCCTCCTGAAACCTGGCCCAGTAGAAGGGATCGACCAGGTCGTCGGGGTTGGTGAGAATCGCGACGTTGCGCGCCTTGGGCACGGCGATCGTGACGAACTCGAGCCACTTCGGGATCAACTCCTCGAACAGGGTCGACCTCCCGGTGACGTTGCCGCCCGGCCGGGCATAGCTGGCGACGAGCCCGGCCCGGACGGGGTCGCCGTCGACCGACATGACGACGGGAATCGTCCGCGTCGCTTCTTTCGCGGCACGCGTCGACGGGATGCAGGTGGTGATGATCGCGCTCGGTTGTTCCTGCACCAGCGAGGCGGCAATGCGCGGGAAGTCGCTGGCCATGCTGCCCGCCCAGCGCACGTCGATGGCGATATTCTTCCCGTCGACATAGCCGTATTCGCGTAGTCCGTCCTTGAAGGCCTCGAGGAAACCTTCTTTGATCTTCAGCGAGCCGGTGGACATGTAGCCGATGCGCGGCACCTTGCCCGGCTGCTGGGCGCCGGCCGCGAAGCGCCACCCGAAGAGCGACGCGCCAAGCGCAATCAGCACCTTCCTCCGTGTCGGCATCGGTTCACTCCCTGCGCAAGGCGCGACGATCGATCGGAATAGACGCACCGACTCTAGGGAAAGGGCGCCGGTGGGTCAAGTCGCTCGGTCGCTCCCCGGGCTCAGGATAGAATGCGCGGCGATCAGCCCCACGGACCATCCATGCCCGCCGACCTCTTGCCCGCTATCGAGCTCGAAACCGTGCCGAATCCCACCGCCAGCGTGATCTGGCTGCACGGGCTGGGCGCCGACGGCAACGATTTCGTGCCGATCGTTCCCGAGCTGAGGCTCCCACCGACGCTCGCAGCGCGCTTCGTCTTCCCGCACGCGCCGGTGCGCGCGGTGACGATCAACGCCGGGATGCGCATGCGCGCTTGGTACGACATCTCCGCGGCGGATCTCACCAACCGCGCCGATCTCGCCGGCGTCCGCCAGTCGCAGGCGCAACTCGAAGCCTTGATCGAGCGCGAGAACGCGCGCGGGATCCCGGCGGAGCGGATCGTGCTGGCGGGATTTTCGCAGGGCGGCGCGATCGCGCTCTACGCCGGTGTGCGGCACGCGGAGCGACTGGCCGGGATCATGGCGCTGTCGACGTACCTGATCTCCCCGGACGCGCTGGCGGGCGAGGCGAGCGCCGCAAATCGTGGCGCGCCGATCTTCATGGCGCACGGCACAGCCGACCCGATCGTGCGCTTCCAATGGGGCGAGGCGTCGAAGCGCCTGCTCGAAGCCGGCGGCTACGACGTCGAGTGGCATACCTACCGCATGGAGCACTCGGTGTGCCTGGAGGAAATCCAGGCGATTGGCGCGTGGCTGGGCCATATCCTGTAGGTGCGAATTCATTCGTACGTCGCGTGCCGCGGAGCGCAGTGGCCGAATGAATTCGGCCCTACGAACTGCGGTGCCCGCCGATGTTGATTACGCACGCATCGTGAGTCGCGCGCCGTCGTCGACAACGATCTGGAAACCGAGCCGCGCGTAAAGCCGCTGCGCGGGGTTGCACTTCAGGACCAGCAACTCGACCGCGCGGCCGTCGGCTCGCGCCAGCGACAGCAGCGCGCTGATCATCGCGGTGCCCAAGCCGTGGTTGCGCTCCGCGGCGACGAGCTCGATGTCGCGCAGGAAGATCTTGCGAAAGTGCTGCGTCAGGCTGATGCGGCCGATATCGGCCGGTACCGGCTCCGTGCGCACGATCACCGCGTGCCGCCCGGGCTTGTAGGTTTCGGCGAAGTGCATGCGCTGCCAGCGCTCGTCCCAACCCCAGGTGGCCTCGACGTAGTCACGCATGGCGGACCGGTGCAGCGCGAACAGCGACTCCTCGTCGTCGCGGCGGGCGGCGCGCAGCGCGCAGCCGTGAAAGGCCGACGCTCCGGCAAGCGCCGCCGCGAGCGGCTCAATCCAGCTTGCCACGCAGGCGAGCCGGGCTCATCTCCGGAGCCGCGGGATCGGGCCGAGCCACTGGAGAACTTCCCATTGCGAAAAGAACGCGACCGCCTCCGGATCACGGTGCATTGCGTCGAGGACATGCGTGCCATACGCGGCGCCGCCAGCCGCGTAGACGCCGGCGGCAGCGCCACCGATGGCGACCCAGCCGAGCGCGCCGCCCCCAGCAGCGACCGTGCCGATCGCCGCGCCGCCGATCGCCAGCAACAGCCCAAGCGCGAATCCGCCGAGCGATACGAGACCGAACGCGACGCCGCCGATCGCAATGCCGCCCAGCGCGACGCCGCCGATGGCGATGATGCCGGTCGCGGTGTCGCCGATCGCCAGGACGCCTTTGGCGTGGCCGCGCATCTGGCCTTTGGCCAGATCCGGGCCCCACGCGATCGAATACAACGGAAGGCCGAGGAACACGTATTCGCTCTGCTTGCGCACGCCTCGCATTCTCCCGAGCTCTGCGGCGAGGGCCTGCAGCGCGCCGCTGTCGAGTTTGGTCTGCTCCGAGTCACGCATGGTCATGGTCGCCTCCTTGCGGCGGTTCGTCCTGGGTGGCGCCGGCACCAGGATCGCGTCGGCGCGGTTTGATATTGCGCCGCGCGAGCGCATCGCGCAGCAGGAATTCGATTTGCGCGTTGACGCTCCGCAGCTCGGCCTGCGCCAGGCGTTCCAGCGCCGCCCACACGGCCGGATCGAGACGAAGAAGGAATGCCTTCTTGTCGGCCATCGACGGCGCTCAACCCGGCCGCCGGAAGCGCAGGCAGAGAGCGACAGTCCATAGACCCATCGCGGCGATGAAGCCGGCAATGAGCGCTTGGAACGGACGGTCGGGCAGTTGCGTCGGTACGCTCGTATTGGCGGCGACGACGACCCAATGGACACCGACGATGAAAAGCGTAAGCAAACAGCCGAAGGCCCAGCCGAAATCCGCGAGCACGGCGAGCGAGCGCTCGCGGCGCTCAGGCGCGAGCCAGTAGTCGCGGTTGGGGATGTTGACGGCACTCGGGAAAACGCGCGGAAGCCACGTGATCAGGGTGACGAGAAAGAGCGGCAACAGCGTTGCTGCACCGACCATGATCGCCACGTAAGTGTCGCGCGGCGTCCAGGCGTTGGGCTGGTCGCCGCGCCCGAAATGTGAGGCAACTTGTCCCGGCAGGTCGCCGGCGGTGGCAATGATGAACGCAGCGCCACCGACGGCGAGCGCGATGAAGAGCGGCAGGAAGAAGCGACGCATGCTGAAATCTCCGGATTGGTGCACTTGCGCCGCGAACGACAGTGTCGCGCGGCGCGGGCTCCCGCGGCGAGGCCGTGACCGCGCGTTAGCCGCGCCGCTGACCCCTGATTGCGCCGGCGACGATGCCGGCGGCGGCGCCGAGCGCCAATCCGATCGCATCGTTGCCGGTGGCGACGCCGAGCGCGGTCCCGACGCCGATACCGACGATCAACCACAAACCCGCGAAGCGTTCCTGCAAGGCATTCATCAGCGGCTCCTTTGGTGTGCTGAGTCAGAAATTCGCTCGATAGTTCGCAGCGCCTTTGGCGCCCATGCTGCGTTGCTCGACCTCACCGTAGTACGCACTACGGTTGCGGTCTCGCGCCTTGCCTGGTCGCCAAATCCGCGCGCTCCTTTATCGTCGGAACTCCTGACTCAGCACACTCGTCAGTTGTAAAGCGTGCCGGTGTTGATGACCGGCTGCACTTCGCTCTCCGCGCACAGCACGGTCAGCAGATTGCTGACCATCGCCGCCTTGCGTTCGTCGTCGAGATGGACGATCTGCTTGGCGGAAAGCTCGTTCAGCGCCATCTCGACCATCGACACCGCACCGGTGACGATCTTTCGCCGCGCGGTGATGATCGCTTCGGCCTGTTGCCGGCGCAGCATGACCTGCGCGATCTCGGGCGCGTACGCCAGATGCGTCAGCCGCGCTTCCTCGACCACGATGCCGGCCTTGTCGAGCCGCTGCTGCAGCTCGAGCATGAGCGCGCGGGTGACGATGTCGGCGCTGGCGAGCAGCGTCGGCTGATGCTGCCCCGGGGGCGCGACGCCGTCGCCTTCGTCGTAGGCGAAGGAGGAGGCGAGGTGGCGCACCGCGGCTTCGCTCTGCAGCTTCATGTAGTTCTCGTAGTTGTCGACGTCGAAGCTCGCCTTGGCGGTGTCGTCGACGCGCCACACGACGACTGCGGCGATCTCGACCGGGTTGCCGCGCTTGTCGTTGACCTTGAGCCGCTCGCCGTTGAGATTGCGCGCGCGCAGCGAAATCTTGCGCCGCGTGTAGAAAGGATTCGTGCCGCGCAGTCCGGCGATCCGGGTCGTGCCGCGGTAGCTGCCGAAGAGCTGCAATATCGCGGCCTCGTTGGGCTGCACGGTGTAGAGCCCGGCGAGAAAAAGCACCCCGAGGATGAGCAGCGCGATGAAAAACAGGATCGCGCCGATCAGGCCTCCGACCGACGATGGGCGGCCGACCGTGATCGTGTGGACGAGCTCCCAGATCGCGGCCGCCACCAGACCGACGCCGATGGCCAGCACCACGAAGCCGTTGAAGGTGCCGATCGGCCGCTCCTCATGCGCGTTCTTGCTCGCGTTTGCGACGATGCGTTCCATG
>JBGPYP010000386.1:0-2368 GCA_041493285.1 Casimicrobiaceae bacterium | reverse complement strand
TTCGACGTCACTCGCGAGCGCATTCGCCAGATCGAAGCCAAGGCGCTGCGCAAGCTCCGCCATCCATCGCGCTCGGAGAAGCTGCGCAGCTTCCTCGAAGGCGAGTGAGGCCGGCGCGCGAGGCGTAAGCCGAGCGAAGGCCCGAAGGGCGCGCCGCCGGCCGACCGAGCGCGGCCGACGCGCGACGCTTGTTCATGCAAGACAGCCCGAGGAGGCCGCCGGCTGAACGTGACCCGCGATGGCGGGTGAACGGGTGAATGCCGCGTGGATGTAATTCAGTCGTCCACTTATTCACCTGTTCACTGTTTCTCCAGCTCCAGCGTCACAATCACCTGCTCCCGATCGTCCGGATCGGGTCTCGACTCGAAGCCGAGTCGGGCGACGAGCGCGAGCATCGGGGCGTTGGCCGCAAGGACGTTGCCGACGAGCCGGCGGAAGCCGCGCCTCCTGGCGCAGCCGACGAGCATCCGCATCAAGGCGTGGCCGAGCCCGCGCCCCTGCCAGGCATCCGCGACGACGACGGCGAACTCCGCGCTCCCCCCAATCGGGATTTGCGACGTAGCGCGCCACAGCGACGATCTTTTCCGTTCGGGGCTTACCGTCGAGCGCGACCAGCGCCAGCTCGCGGTCGTAGTCGACCTGGGTGAAGCGCGCCGGTATCGGCGATGGCCTCTGCGACGGCCCCGGCGCATTGCCTCGCTCCGCTGCGACCGGCCGCCCGATCGCAGCGAGCGACGCGTATGCCGGGTGGCCTAGCACCGTCTTGTGATTCGGGTTCACCGCGAATAGCTCGCCCTGAAAGCCGCCAGCGAGCAGGTTCTCGTACACGATGCGTCCGAGCGACGCGGGACGGCTGGATGCGCCGACGACCGCGACTGATCGCGGCGCGAGCTACCGCAAGGTCGCGTGGCGATTTCTCATGCTGACACGCCACGGCCGATGCGGTGATCGCCTCCGTTATAATCGACCCGCTTGTCGCTGCTGTCCGCAGCGGGCCTGTAGCTCAGTCGGTTAGAGCAGAGGACTCATAATCCTTTGGTCGCTGGTTCGAGTCCAGCCGGGCCCACCGTCGCGGCTACTGCCCCCGTCAAAGCCTTGCGACGGCGGTCGCTTTTCACCCTGGTGGCTACCGCGCCGGAATGGGTCGCGAAGTGACGCGCCGCGTCGTCGCCGCGGCGCGAGCCCATGGCAGCGGCGCCCCGGAAACAGGCGCGAGCCCGGGCGACGCGGCTTGGCACAGCGCTTGCAATGGAAGGAATACCCGGGCGGGATGGCGCTCCCCTGGTTCACTCCTCGCCCTTCGCGCCGTCTCCGCTCCGGGTCCACCTTCGCCCGGCAGCGTCAGCGTCCGGGTCCGACGCCGATCGGGGGCGGCGCAAGGTTTACGATGCGGATGAACAGCGCATCGTACTTCGCACCGGCCTCCGCGCCGAGCAGCGGATCGCTGTGACCAAGAAACGCGGTGTCGATCTCCTGCCAATCGGCGGCGGTGAGATATTTCTCGGCCAGCGGCAGCAGTTCCCTTTCCTCGGCCTGCATGTGATCCCAATGGAACGTTGCGTACGCTTCCACCGCCGTGCGGAAGTTGGAGAACTCCGCCGGGCCGCCGGCCTGGTAGCGCGCCAGCGCCTGCTCCAGCGCGCGAATCTTCTCGGCCCCCGCCCGGTGTTCTGTCTCCAGCCGGTCGAGCAGCGGCGCCGCGTCGGGGTGGCGCAGGCGCAGGATGCGGAACAGGTACCGATCCTCCTTGGGGTGATGGAAGCGCTCGGGAAACGTGTCGATGTAATACACCATCGCGGCAAGGACCCGGAAATCGGGCTTCTTGCCGTGGCTCCCGATTTCGCGCACGAGAAAAAGCAGACCGTCGAGCACAGCCGAGAGCGAGCGGTGCTCAGCACGGATGATGCGTATCGCCTCCACCTGACCTCCGAGCAGCGCTATCGACGCGCCGTTTGCTTCCACTCGCGCCATCGTAGCTCGCCGCGGCTCAAAGCCTCTTGACCTGGATCAACCCGCTCGGATGAACCGCGAGGGCGCTTGAACCAGATCAAACAATGCGGCTCGGCGTAGCTCTCGCCCTTCCGCTCGAGAACTCCGAGCAACAGCGTCTTGTGCCGGCGCGTGCGGCGCTCAACGCGTCCCGCGTCCTGACAGCGCGAGCGCGCGGGCATAAAGGCGCTTCCGCGGCGCGCCGGTCAGCGCTACGGCAATTCGCACCGCGTGGGCGAGCGGCAGCTCGGAGAGCAGCACCGCGAGCGTGCGATCGTGCGCGCTATCGGCATCATCAGCCTGCGGCGCGGTAGCGGGCGCGTCGACGATCAGCACGAATTCGCCACGCGCGCGGTCGGCATCGGCGGCAAGCCAGGAA
>JBGPYP010000093.1:0-8964 GCA_041493285.1 Casimicrobiaceae bacterium | reverse complement strand
TCGTGGGGCGACCGGCGAGGCGGAGCAAGGCTCCGCGAGCGTAGCGAGTGGAGGCGACCCCGAGCCGGGCGCGAGGGACGACAACTCAACGCGACTAGCTCGCGCGACTGTTCTGGAGTCCCCTCTCGCTGCTCGCACCGCTACGGGTAAAACAGATAAACCTGGTAGCCGGCCTGCGTCGTTGCGCTGGCGTCGATAAAGAGCTTGACGCTGAGTTCGGAGTTGCCGGGAATTCCGCTTTCGAGATTGGCGGCTCCGCTGACATACTCCTGCGGCGCAAACGCGCGGCGCACGACGACGACATCCTGCTGCGTCTGCTTCTGGACATCCGACAGCGTGAGCTCGAGGTAGGGATACGCGAGCGGGTACGGAACGCGGTTCCTGATTGTCGCTGAAAGGATCAGCAGGCCCTTGTGCGCCGGGTCGGCCTGCAGATCCGATGCTTCGATCGACAGTCCGTTGATCTCCTCCAGCGCACGCAGCTGGCAACCCGCTGCCGCGCAGAGCGTGATCAATGCGGGCTTGGTCTTCGGCCAGTGCGCCGCGATCGCATCGCGGAAGTGGAACAGTGCCTGGGCAGCGAGCAAGAACACCAACAACGGCACGGAGGTCGCATAAACCCACACCGGAAGCCGCCGCTTCGTGCGCTTCTCCTGCCAGGAAAACCGCGCGGCGTAGGCCGCTTCCGCGTCGGCGAAATCCTGTGGTCCGCTGTCCGGGCCCTCAGCATCGATCGACGGCTCGTTGCGCTGGTCGGTTGCGTCGTCGGGACCGGGCGGCGGTTCGAGCGCGTGGGCGTTGCGCAGCGTGACCGTCGGCGGTCCGAGCGCGGCTTCGTCGAACTCGGGTTCGTCGCGCTCTGCACGCGGTCGCGGTGCCAGCGACAGCAGCGCACCGACGCCGTCGAAAACGGTGTGGCAGTGACCGCAGCGCACCTGCCCGCCGCGCATCGCGAGCTGCTGCGAAGTGACGCGGAAGATCGTCTTGCAACCGGGACAGCGCGTGAACTTTTCTTCAGCCATCGCCTCGCGCGGCGGCGCATCCGACCGTCAGCGTGCGCCTCGCACGCCTGCCAGCACCGCCCATCCGTCCGCCGTCCCCCATAACTCGATATTAAACCATCGCTCGTACGCGGCGACCACGGCGCCGACCTGCGCTTCCAGAATCCCGGAGAGAACGACATGACCGCCGACGCCAACGCGCCCGGCCAGGAGCGGCGCCAAAACCTCGAGCGGATTGGCGAGGATGTTCGCGACCACGACGTCGACCGCCAGCGCCGGCAGCTCATCGGGCAAACCGAACTCGGCGGCCACGCCGTTGGCCGCGGCGTTCTCGCGACTCGTCGCGATGGCCTGCGGGTCGATGTCGATGCCGGTCACGCGGGCCGCTCCGAGCTTCGCGGCGGCAATCGCCAGGATTCCCGAGCCGCAGCCGTAGTCGAGCACCGACGCGCCGTGCCGCAGATTTTCGGCGAGCCAGCGCAGGCAAAGCAGCGTGCTCGGGTGACCCCCGGTCCCGAAGGCGAGTCCCGGGTCGAGGGTGATGTTGATTGCCGTTGGGTCCGCCGGCGCGCACCAGGAGGGGACGATCCACAGCCGGTCGGCGATGCGGATCGGCGCGAATTGCGCCTGCGCCTTGCGCACCCAGTCGCCGCCGCCGATCGGCGCGATCGAATACGCGGGAAGCGGCCCCCGCAGCGAAGCGGCGGCTTGCGCCAGCGCACGTTCTGCGTCGGTCGCCGCATCGAACAACGCCGTCAGCCGGCTCACCGGCCAGCGCGTCGCGCCGACCGCGCCGGGCTCGCCGTACAGCGGCGTTTCCGCGGGCGTGCCGGCGTTGGCGTCGGTCGCGTCGACCGACAACGCTCCGGCTTCCAGCAGCGCGTCGGCCCAGCGCTCCGCCGCGTCCGCGGCGGCGTCGAAAGTCAGTCCGTGATACTGCGGCACCGGACGATCAGGCACCGCTCTTGCGCTTCGCCATCCGCTGCTCGAGGTAATGGATCGACGTCCCGCCGCGCAGGAACGTATCGTCGAGCAGCAGCTCCTGATGCAGCGGAATGTTGGTCTTGATGCCCTCGACCACCATTTCCGAGAGCGCGATGCGCATGCGCGCGATCGCCTGGTCGCGGGTATCCCCGTACGCGATGACCTTGCCGATCAGCGAGTCATAGTGCGATGGCACGAAATAGTTCTGGTACACGTGCGAGTCGACGCGGATGCCGGGCCCGCCCGGCGCGTGGTACGAGGTGATACGGCCCGGCGAGGGCACGAACGTCTCGGAATCTTCGGCGTTGATGCGGCATTCGATCGCGTGGCCCCGGCGCACGACGTCGCGTTGCCGGAACGCGAGCTTCTGGCCCGCTGCGACGCGAAGCTGCTGCTGCACCAGATCGATCCCGGTGATCAGCTCGGTCACCGGGTGCTCGA
Source organism: Casimicrobiaceae bacterium (assembly GCA_041493285.1). Taxonomy (GTDB): domain Bacteria; phylum Pseudomonadota; class Gammaproteobacteria; order Burkholderiales; family Casimicrobiaceae; genus PALSA-1003. Next base: position 6,538 of record JBGPYP010000093.1, on the reverse strand, counting down.
CCTGGATGCGCGTGTTCATCTCGATGAAGAAGAACTCGCCGTCCTGGTAGAGAAACTCGAACGTGCCGGCACCGCGGTACTCGAGCTTGCGGCACGCCTCGGCGGCCCGCTCACCGATGCGCGTAAGCGAGCGCAGCGGGATGTCAGGCGCGGGGGCTTCCTCGATGATTTTCTGGTGCCGGCGCTGCATCGAGCAGTCGCGCTCGAACAGATAAATCGCGTTCTTGTGCTCGTCGGCCAGCACCTGGATCTCGATGTGCCGCGGACTGTCGAGGTATTTCTCCATGTAGACGGTCGGATTGCCGAAGGCGGCGCTCGCTTCGGTCTTGGTCAGGCTCACCGCCGGCAGCAGTGCCGCTTCGGTGTGCACGACGCGCATCCCGCGCCCGCCGCCTCCGCCGGCCGCCTTGATGATCACCGGATACTTGATCTCGCGCGCGAGCTTGATCACTTCCGTGGTGTCGTCGGGTAGCGCGGCGTCGGAGCCCGGGACGCACTGGATGCCCGCCTTGGTCATTGCGACCTTGGCGCTCACCTTGTCACCCATCAGGCGGATCGTGTCGGGCCGCGGGCCGATGAAGATGAAGCCGCTCTTCTCCACCTTCTCCGCGAAGTCCGCGTTCTCCGAAAGGAATCCATACCCCGGATGGATCGCCTGCGCATCGGTCACTTCCGCGGCACTGATGATCGCGGGAATGTTGAGATAGCTCAGCGCGGAGGCGGCCGGGCCGATGCAGACTGACTCGTCGGCAAGGCGCACGTACTTGGCGTCCGCATCGGCCTCGGAGTGAACAACGACAGTCTTGATGCCCAGCTCGCGGCACGCGCGCTGGACGCGCAGTGCGATCTCGCCGCGGTTGGCGATCAGCACCTTGTCGAACAGCTGGCCAGCGGTCTTGGTTGGCACGTCAGGGTCGGGCGGAAGCCGGAATGGTCGCCGCGGACGCTGTCCGGCCGCGCGCGGCGGAGCTCTTCAGCCGACGACAACGAGCGCCTGGCCGTACTCGACCGGCTGCCCATTCTCGATGAGTATCGCTTTGACGACACCGGCCCGATCGGCCTCGATCTCATTCATCAGCTTCATGGCTTCGATGATGCACAGCGGGTCGCCGACCTGCACCGGGTCGCCGATCTCGACGAACGGCTTGGCGCCCGGCGAGGCCGAGCGGTAGAACGTCCCGACCATCGGCGACTTGACCACGTGGCCCTCGGGCTCGACCGGCGCCGCCGGGACGGTGGCGCCCGCCGCTGCGCCGTTGGGCGGCGCGAGCGAGGTCGACGCACCCGGCGCACCACTCGCGGAGGGTGGGTGGCCGCCCACGGGCAACGAGCGAGTGATCCGAACCCGTTCCTCGCCTTCGGAAATCTCCAGCTCGGCAATGCCCGAGCTTTCGACCAGCTCGATCAGCGTTTTCAGCTTGCGCAGGTCCATCGAGCCTGCCCCCTTGCCTTGTTATCCGATGGTGGGACGGGCCGGCTCGACCCGCGCTTCGCATCGGCGGCGCCTCCCGACGCGCGGCTGCGGACGATGTGTCTGTTCGGTCGCGACCCGCAGTCTTGGACTTGCCGCTGCGTGCGCTGATTGACCCTCGCCCGTCCGCAGTATACGACAAGTTTGGCGCAGATCGCTGCAGATTGTCCAGTGTTGGCCAAAATTCCGGCGCGCCTTGGGGCTCCGACGCGCGGCGGTCGGCGCGGCGCTGGGGTGCGCGGGACGGTTGGCTGGGAGCAGCGCGTGAGGCCCGCGCGGCGCAGTGCGGCGACCGGCAGGAGTTCCCAGCCTGCCTAATGGGGACTACAGGAGATTACCGACGATCGATCGAAGTTGTGCGGGTTTGAGAGGCCCGAGTTGCGTATGAGCAATCCGGCCTTCGCGATCGACGACGACCGTGAATGGCAACCCCGCGAGGCGGTTGCCGAGGGGCTTGGCGATGTCCATCGCTTCGTAACCGCCGATCAGCGCTGGATAGTTCAAATCGAGCTCTTTCTCGAATTGAGCGACTTTATCGGCCTGATCGACGGCGATGCCGACAAATTGCAATCCTTTCGGCCCCAACTCGCGCTGGGCACGGACGAATTCGGGCATCTCTTCCCGGCACGGGCCGCACCACGTTGCCCAGAAATTCACGACCAAGACTTTGCCCCGCCACTGCCCCAGCGACTGCGGCGCGCCGTGCGTGTCCGGCAGCGTAAGAGCCAGGAGTGCGGACGCATCCGCCGGCTCGCGGTCCCAGAGCGCGAGTCCGAGGCCGGCAGCCAATGCGATCGCGCCGACGACCCCAAGCAAGAGGCCATTGCGAAGGCGCGGGGCGCTGTTCAACAAGAGCAAGCACCCACTGCGACGGACAGGCCCGGCCTCCATGTCAAGGCCACGCCATGCGCAACGTCGTGCGTCGGCCGCTGCGCCGACCCGCTTGGTCGCATCCCCGCTTCGCACCGCGAGCGGGGCGGCCGGCGAGGCGGAGCGAGGCTCGACGAGCGAAGCGCGTGGAGGCGACCGAGCCGGGCGCCGGGGCCCACCAACGCGCCGCGAGGCCCTCGCTCGAGGGGGAGGGAGGCCGCGTCGCTAGTTGAACCACGTCTTTCTTGCTTCGTCGCCCGGCGCGGCAGGGACAACGCTGCCCGCCGGGGCCGGGAGCGTTACGCGCTGAGTCGTCGGAGGATAGCAGATGCCGATGTCAGCACAACCCTGCGAGTCGACGGCAATCACGATCTGCTGTCCCGGCTTCGGGTCCTTGAGCGAGAGGTTGACGACCATGTCGCCTCGGTACGTTTCGACGCGGCCGAAAAATTGATCTTCCTTGACCTTGCCGTCGGGCAGCGGCGGCACCGTCAGCCCGGCTGCCGCGGGTTCGACCGCGAAGTGGATCTTGTCGCGGTAGAGGTAGTAGCCATCGGCGATCATGAACCGGGCCTCGACCGTTCGAGCGTCGATCAGCCTCGCGCTGAAGCGAAACGCCCGGTCGGGCGGAAGCGGGTTCACCTGCGCGAGGACCGGCAATGTGAAGACGAGCGCGGCGACCGCGGTGAGGGCCGCGCGCGCGCCGCCGAGTCGGTCAGACATCCACATCTGCGGTCTCCGAGGCGATCCAGTCGAGATAGGCCGGCAATCCATTGCTGATCGAGACAGCGACGATTTCGGGAAGTTCGTACGGGTGCCGCTGGCGGATCGCCGCCTCGACGCGGGGATAGAGCCCGGCGCGCGTCTTGATCGCCATCGGAATTTCGTCGGCCGTTTCGATTTCGCCTCGCCAGTGATAAAGTGATTGCACGGTGGTGCCGATCTGGATGCATGCCGCCAAACGCGCGACAAGAAGCTCGCGTGCCAGCGCCTCCGCGTCGGCACGTTCGGGCAGCGTGGTCAGCACTAGGATGGCCGACTGCGGCGCGGAATGCTGCGGCTGCCGTGCCCGGAACCGGGTTGCCGCCGGCGCCAAGGAGCCTCCATGCGTTTTGTCGTACTGTTGATTGTACTCAGTTTCCCGGTTCTCGACGTGCTGGCGACGATCCGCTTCGCGAGTTGGACCGGCATCCCGACCCTGGCATGGCTCGCCGCCTCCGCGGTCGCCGGCGCGCTGCTCCTGCGCAACGAGAGGATGACCTTCCGCGCCAAGGCACTGGCCGCGCTACGCGGCGATCAACCGCTGCTGCGCGGCTTGCTCGACAGCGGCCGCAGGATTCTTGCCGCGCTGCTGTTCATTCTGCCCGGGATCGCCTCGGACGTGATCGCGTTGTTGTTGCTCCTGTTGCCGATCAATCTGGGCGCGCCGCTCGCGACCCAGTCCGCGGGCATCGGCCGGGGCTTCGGCCGCGAGACGATAGAAGGCGACTACCGCCGCACCGAGTAGCCAGCGAGAGAGGACTCCGGGACAGTCGCGCGAGTTAGTCCCGTTGAGTTGTCGTCCCTGGCGCCCGGCTCTGGTCGCCTCCACTCGCTACGCTCGCGGAGCCTTGCTCCGCCTCGCCGGTCGCGCCACGAATGCGATGAGCGGGGGTCGAGCGTCCGCGAGTGTCCGCGCGAGTCCGCAGCGAGGGACCCCGCGCGGAGCGCGGGGATCGCGCGAGGCGAGTCGCGACAGCGGCCGACGCGCGACGAAGCAGTAGCGCAGGAACGTCTCAAGGAGATCGCCGCAGCGGCCGACGCGCGACGACATAGACTACGACTTGCGCTCAAGGAAGCCGCCGGCTCAAGGGCCGAACAGCGTCGGCTCCGTCTTTCCCGCGCGCCAGTAGGCCCACAGCAGCAGTGCGACGCCGCCGGCGATCATCGGCAGCGACAGCCATTGCCCCATCGACAGCCCCAGCGCGAGGACGCCGAGAAAATTGTCCGGCTCGCGCGCGTACTCGACCAGGAACCTGAACCCTCCGTAGCCGATCAGAAACAGCCCGGACACCGCGCCGACGGGGCGCCGGCGCCGCGCGTACAACCACAGCAGCGCGAACAGCGCGAGTCCTTCCAGCCCGAACTCGTAGAGCTGCGACGGATGCCGCGGCAGCGCATCGACCTGCGGGAACACCATCGCCCATGGCCCGCTGGTCGGCCGCCCCCACAACTCGCCGTTGATGAAGTTGCCGAGCCGACCCGCGGCGAGCCCGAGCGGCACCAGGGGGGCCACGAAATCGGTGACCTCGAGCCAGCGCTTGTGCCGGCGGCGCGCGAAAAACGCCAGCGCCAGCAACACGCCGAGGAATCCGCCGTGGAAGCTCATGCCCCCTTGCCACAGCGCCAGCACCTCGAGCGGATGGCCGAGATAGTAGAGCGGCTTGTAGAATAAAACGTAACCCAGGCGACCGCCGAGGATCACGCCGAACACGCCGAAGAAAAGCATGTCGTCGACGTCGCGCGGATGCCAGCCGGTCAGCAGATTCTGTCGCGCGCGATACTTGCCGAGAAAAACGAAGAGCGCGAAGCCGATCAGATACATCAGCCCGTACCAGCGTATGGCCAGCGGCCCGACGTGAAAGGCGACCGGATCGAACTGCGGGTGGACCAGCATCGATGACCGACGCGAGCGTGGCGCGCCGGCGGTTTTGTTAGAATCCGGGGATTATACGAGAGAGGATTCCCCGATGCCGAACAACCGCCGCAGCCGGATCATCACGCAGGGGGTGGCCCGCTCGCCGAACCGTGCGATGCTGCGTGCGGTCGGCTTCGGCGACGGCGATTTCGACAAGCCGATCGTCGGCGTCGCCAACGGGCACAGCACGATGAACCCCTGCAACGCCGGCATCCAGCCGCTCGTCGACCGGGCGATGGTCGCTCTCAGGGACTCGGGCGCCATGCCGCAGGTGTTCGGGTTTCCGACGGTCACCGACGGCATCGGCATGGGCACCGAGGGGATGAAGTACTCTCTGGTGTCGCGCGAAGTCATCGCCGACGCGATCGAAGTCGCGGTCAACGGCCAGTGCATGGACGGCGTGGTCTGCGTCGGCGGCTGCGACAAGAACATGCCCGGCAGCGTGATGGCGATGGCGCGCATGAACGTGCCCGGCATCTTCGTCTACGCCGGCACGATCAAGCCGGGGTTCTGGAAAGGCGAGAAGCTCACCATCGTGAGCCCCTTCGAGGCGGTCGGCGCGTTCACCGCCGGCAAGATGGCCAAGGAAGATTTCGAGGGCATCGAGAGGAACGCCTGCCCCACGGTCGGCGCCTGCGGCGGGCAATACACCGCGAACACGATGTCGTCGTCCTTCGAGGCTCTGGGCATGAGCCTGCTGGGCAGCTCGCAGATGGCTTCGCCCGATCCCGAGAAGGCCGATTCGGCCGCGGCGTCCGCGCGCGTGCTGGTCAACGCCGTGAAGATCGACTTGAAGCCGCGCGACATCATCACCCGCAACGCCATCGAGAACGCGGTGTCGCTGGTGATGACGACCGGCGGCTCGACCAACGCGGTGCTGCATTACCTCGCGATCGCCGCCGCCGCGGACGTCGAATGGACGATCGACGACTTCGAGCGCGTGCGCAAGCGCGTGCCGGTGCTCTGCGAGCTCAAGCCTTCCGGCCGCTTCGTCGCCACCGATTTTCACGCCGCGGGCGGTGTGCCGCAGGTGCTGCGCTTGCTGCTCGATCACGACCTGCTGCACGGAGAGTGCATGACGATCACGGGGAAAACCTTGGCCGACGAGCTGGCCAACGTTCCCGCCAGTCCCAGAGAGAATCAGGAAGTGATCCGTCCGTGGTCGAAGCCGTTGTATCCGCACGGCCACCTCGCGATCCTTAAAGGGAACCTCGCACCCGAAGGCTGCGTGGCGAAGATCACTGGGCTCAAGCAGCCGTCGATCACCGGCCCCGCGCGCGTATTCGACTCCGAGCCGGTGTGCCTGGAAGCGATCATGGCCAAGAAGATCAAGCCGGGCGACGTGATCGTCATCCGCTACGAAGGGCCGAAGGGCGGTCCCGGCATGCAGGAGATGCTCGCGCCCACGTCGGCGTTGATCGGGCAGGGCCTGGGCGAATCGGTCGGCCTGATCACCGACGGACGCTTTTCCGGCGGTACCTGGGGCATGGTCGTCGGCCACGTCGCGCCCGAGGCGTACG
>JBGPYP010000254.1:0-4041 GCA_041493285.1 Casimicrobiaceae bacterium | reverse complement strand
GCGCTCGAGCGAGGAGGCGTCAGTGTTGCGGTGCATCCGCTCGATCGCGACGAATTGCCGCAATGGCTTGGCGAGCGCCTCGCGCGACAGCATCAGCGCGTCGCCGACGAGACCTTGCAGTTCCTCGCCGACGCAACCGAGGGCAATCTGCTCGCGGCGAAACAGGAGATCGAAAAACTTGGTCTACTCCTGCCCGAGGGCCTGCTCGCGCACGACGCGGTCGAGCGCGCGGTCGCCGACGTTGCGCGCTTCGACGTCTTCCAGCTCTCCGAAGCCTGGCTCGCCGGCGACGCCGCGCGTGCCTTGCGGGTCCTCGCCGCGCTCGAAGCCGCGGGCGAAGGCGTCCCCCTGCTGCTGTGGCAGCTCGGCGAAGATCTGCATGCGCTCGCCTCGGTGCTCGCGGCCGCCGCCACGGGAATCCCCGTCGCCACTGCGCTCCGCACGGCGCGCGTCTGGGGCAAGCGTCAGGCGGCGATGGAACGCGCGGCGAGGCGCATCGCCCCGGCGACGCTCCGGGCACTGCTCGTCCGCCTCGCGCGGCTCGATGCGCTCGCCAAGGGCATAGGTGGCGGCAACGTCTGGGACGAGCTCGCGGAGGTAGCGCTTGCGCTCTGCGGGCGCCCGCTTGCGGTCGGCGAACCCGCGGCCTAGGAGCCTGTCGGGCTTGCTCTCACGTATGCGTTGCTGGCCAAACGGCGATGAATGCAAGGCGCTCGGCGCAGCGAATAGCTTGGCCTATTCGCAAGCCGAGCAACGCCGCAGGCGCGCCGTTTGGCCGCAACCCAACGGGACGGGGCGCTTTGGGGGCATTCCGTTGTTGCCGGCCGCTGGCAGTGGTCGGGGACACTGCGGCGCGGCCGGCGCCTAGGACTGCCACCCAAAGCGCCACCGTCGCATGCGCGACAGTAAGCCCGACAGGCTCCCAGCTATCCCCGCCGCCCTTCAGCGCCGAGCATGGGTCGTCGCGGCCGCGATGGTCGGCACGGTCGCCACCGTCCTCGCCGCGACCATCGTCAACGTGGCGTTCCCGGCGCTGCTGCGCGAGTTCGACATCGGGCACGACTCGTTGCAATGGATCGCGACCGGATTCCTGGCCGCGACGGGCACGACAATGCTGGCGACCGCCTGGCTGGTCGAGACCTTCGGCCAGCGGCGCACGTTCCTCGCGACGATGGCGGTGTTCTTCGTGGGCTCCGTGCTCGGTGCGGCGAGCTGGAGCACCGAATCGTTGATCGCCGCACGCGTGCTGCAGGGCGCCGCGGCCGGCGTGATGCAACCGCTGTCGATGATCGCGCTGTTCGAGGTCTTCCCCGTCGAGGAGCGGGGCCGCGCGATGGGCCTGTTCGGCTTCGGCGTCGTGCTCGCGCCAGCGATCGGGCCGGCGGTCGGCGGCTGGCTGATGCAGGCGTTCGGCTGGCGCGCGATCTTTCTTCTCTCCGTGCCCTTCTGCGTCGCCGCGCTGCCGCTCGGCTGGCGCTCGCTCTCAAGCGCCCGCGGAGTCGGGCCGCGGCGGCGGTTCGATTGGCCAGGGGCCGCGCTGCTGGCTGCCGCGCTCGCGGCCCTGCTCGATCTGCCCGTCGTCGGGCACCGCGCGGGCTGGATGTCGCCGGCCGCGCTCGTCGCGGCCGTCGTCGCGCTTGGCCTGGCGCTGGCGTTCGTCGGATGGGAGATGCGCGCCCGCGCGCCGCTCTTGGCGTTGGGCCTGTTCGCGAGCGGCGGCTTCCGCGCCGCGTCGGCGGTCGCCTTCGCCTATGGGTTGGGCCTCTTCGGCACGACCTACCTCGTGCCAGTGTTCGTGCAGGACATCGCCGGCTACACGCCGGCGCAGGCCGGCAACCTGCTCCTCGCCCCCGGCTTGGTGCTGGCGGCGGCGATCTTGCTTTCGGGCCGGCTGACCGATCGTGCGCCACCGCGGCACGTGGTCGCCGTCGGCCTGACGTGCTTCGCGCTGTCGAGCCTCCTGCTCGCGCTCGCCACCGGCGCGACCGCATTCTGGGTGCTTGCGCTCTGGCTCGGCATCGGGCGCGCGGGCCTGGGGCTGATTATCCCTGCGCTCAACGTCGGTGCGGTGCAGACCCTCCCGCCCGAGTACCTCGGCCACGGCGCGTCGGCCGTCAACTTCGCCCGCCAGCTCGGGGGCGCCGTCGGGGTCAACCTGCTCGCCGTGCTGCTGGAGTGGCGGCTCGCCGCCTACGCCGGGTCGAGCGGTGCCACATTGGCCTTTCGCGATTGCTTTTTGGTCGTTACGATCGCGTTTGCGGCCGCCGTGATCCCGGCCCTGTCGATCCGAAAGCACGCACGTCAATGAGACGCCAGTGAGGAGGGAGCCATGTACAGGAAGATTCTCGTCGCCTACAACGGTACGCCTGAATCGCGCTCCGCCCTCGACGAAGCCGCGCGCTTCGCCCCGGACCCCTCGGTCGAGGTCCACCTGGCCGGCGTCGTGCATTATCCTTCGGCGTACTTGCTGGCGGGCGAATACGTGCCCGAGGTCGCGCTGGCCGACGAGCGCGAGCACATGGAGGCCGACCTCAAGGACGCGCACGGCGTGCTCGCCGGCAAGGGCCTGAAGGTCATCGACCATCTCGTGGTCGGCGAACCGGTCGACGTGATCACCAAGCTGGTGGCCGAGCTCGGGATCGACCTGTTGATCCTGGGCCATCCGCGCAGCAAGTCGTTCGCGCTGCGCTGGTGGCGCGGCTCGGTCGACGCGATCCTGCTCGAGCGGGTCCGCTGCAGCATTCTCGTCGCCGCGGAAACCAAACCCTAGCCTGCGTAAGCGCGAGGCCGAGACGCGTTACGCGAGGTCGCTCGGTTCCCGGGATTCGCTGCGCTGATCCCGCCCTACGGCGAGCGCTTCCTTGGCCCGCGGCGGGTGAAACGCGAGCGGCACCGCCTGCACGCCGGCGGGGTCGGCCGCGCGCGCCGGCGGTGAGACGCGCGCGTTGTACTGCGCTTCGGTGGGCACCCGCTGCCACAGCTTGCTGCCCCAGGCCGCCCGTGCCAGCTGCAGCGGCTGGAAGACCACGCTGGGCCACATGGCGATTTCGCCGGTACAGTGGCACTGCTTGGCGCGGATCGACTCGCGCAACGCCTGCGCGCGCGGCGACTCCCAGATCTGGAAGAACGATTCGCGGCGCAGGTTCCCGATCGGAGTATGGCTCTCGCACACGCTGACGTCGCCGTTGGCGTACACCACGCCGGTCATGTTGCCGGCGGTGCAGGGAACGTACTGCGTGTTGCTGACAACCGTCTGAAGCTTTGCCCACTGCAGCATCGGCTCGACAATCCCGCCGAAGCGGCTCTGCTCGCGGTCGTTCCATATCGAACGCATGTAGTGGTACAGCTCGGTGTAGCGCTCCAGCGACGGACCCGTCAACGCGGGATTCTTCCGATCGCCGCGAATCATCCCCAGCGTGTGGTGCTCCATCGCCGGGCACCGGTCGTAAAGGAACCTGGTCAGCCGCCGCAGCTCGTCGATGTTCTCATGCGAGGCCGTGGCGCTGGAATGGATGCGCAAGCGCTCGTCCTCGCGCTGCAGCCGCGCCAGCATGTCGTAAGTCGCCATCGCGTTGTCGAAGGACTTGGCGTTGCCGCGGAACCGGTTGTGGTATTCGGGCATGCCATCGAGCGAGATCTCACACACGAACCGGCGCAGGCCCGGTTCTTGCAGAACCTTGCGCAGCGCCTTTTCTGTCCTGTCGGTGAAGTAGCCGCTCGTCGGGACGTAAATCTGCCTGACGCCGTTGTTGCGGATGAAAAGCGCGCAAACCTCGGCGAACTCCGAGCGGATGAACGGCTCGCCTCCGGAAAGATTCAGGTTCTCGAACTTCCCCAGTTCCGCGCTGAGCTTGGCCAGTTCGTCGACCGTCAGGTCGTCGCGCTGATTCAGGTTGCGCCAGTAGTAGCAATGCTCACAGGTCAGATTGCAGATCGAATTCATGTACACCGTCAGGAACGGCGGTGTCCGTCCCCGACGATGGCTCAGTGCCGTCAGCGAGAGGCGTCCGTGGCGCAGGATTCGGGCAAAAACCGACACTT
>JBGPYP010000265.1:0-3841 GCA_041493285.1 Casimicrobiaceae bacterium | reverse complement strand
CGGGAGCTTCGTCCCAGGGATCGGACATGATGGGCGATGCAGGCGGGTAACGCGTGCGCGGTCATTGATTGTAGCAGGATTGCATGCCCGCCGATCTGGTGGCGGCACCCCACCTCGACTAGAATGGAAGCCCTATCGGCCGCGCCAGCTGGGGCGAGTTTCTGTCGCATCGTGATCATCCTTTATCTCCTCATCGTCGCCGTCATCGCGGCGCTCGCCGGCTACTTCGTCGGCGCGCGACAGCGCTCAGCGGTGGCCGTCGTTCCGCCGTCGCCGCCCGCCGCGCCCGCGTCTCCGCCGATGCCGGCCGCCGTCGCCGAGCAGCGCGTCGACAACGGCTTCGGCGACGAAAAAGCGCGCCTCATCCGCAGCCGCGACAGCGAGGCCGCGATGCTGCGCGCACAATTGGCCACCTGTGATGCGGCGTCGGGACAGCTCGCCGAGTTCTCGCGCGAGCGCGAGCGGCTGTTTCGCGATCTCGCCGACGCGCGCGGCGAAACCGCGCGCTATCGCCAGCTCGTGATCGACATCGAGACCGACGCACCACCGCCCATTCTCGCGGGCGTCGGAGAGCCCGACGACCTGAAGCTTATCGTCGGCGTCGGTCCGGTGCTCGAGCGCATGCTGCACGGCCTGGGCGTGACGACGTTCCGGCAAATCGCGCGCTGGACCGAGCGCGACGTCGCCGAGTTCGACGCCAAGCTGCCGGAGTTTCCCGGACGCATCCAGCGCGATCAGTGGCTCACGCAGGCGCGCGCGCTGCACGAGTCGAAATACGGACAGGGCGTGCCCGATCCCCGCGCGCGCGGATGAGTGGCGGATCGCCCACCGCGGTGCCGGCGTCGAGCCTGCTGCTGGTCGCCATCCTAACGCTGGTCTGGGGCTGCAACTGGCCGGTGCTCAAGCTCGGCGTGACCGAGCTCGCGCCGCTCACCTTCCGCGCGTCGACGCTGGCGTTCGCTGCGCTCGGACTGCTCGCCGCATCGAAGCTTTCCGGCGATTCGATCCGGATTCCGCGCAAGCTCTGGACGCGGGTCGTGGTCCTCGCGTTGGTCAATATCACCAGCTGGAACGTCCTGATCGTGTTCGGCGTCCAGCAGATGCCCGCCGGCCGAACGGCCATCCTCGCCTACACCTTGCCGATCTGGGGTGTGCTGTTCTCGCTCTGGCTGCTGCATGAGCCGCTGTCCGGACGCAAGCTCGTCGGGCTTCTGTTCGGGATGGGCGGGATGGCGGTGCTGCTCGGCGAAGAGATCATCGGCGTGCGGCGCGCGCCGGTGGGTGCGCTGCTCATCATCGGCGCTGCGATGTCGTGGGGATTGGGCACCGTGCTGCTGCGGCGCTGGGCGCCGCCGCTGCCGCCGAACACGCTGACCGGCTGGATGATGCTGCTGGCCTGGATCCCGATCGCGCTCGCGGCGCCGTTCTTCGACCCGCATGCGGCATCCTCGCTCGCGACGATGTCGGGCACCGCGTGGTTTGCCGTCCTGTACAACATTTTCCTCGCCGGCACCGTCGCGCACTGGGCCTGGTTCCGGATGGCGCGCACGCTGCCAGTCGCGGTCAGCTCGCTCTCCTCGCTGCCCGTGCCGGTGGTCGGCGTCTTGTCCGGCATGCTGTTTCTCGGCGAGCGGCCGGGCGCGAGCGAATTTCTCGCGTTGGCGCTGGTCCTGGCTTCGCTCGCGGCGGTGATGTTTCCCGAGCGCAGGCGAACCGCCGCGGCCGAATAAATTCGGCCCCACGATAGATTCGGGCCTACGAAAGCTCGGGAATCAGCGTCAGCACGCCCTTGCCGCCGAAGTACGCGTCGAGGTTGGCCTTGCACAGATCGCCCATCGCCTGCCGCGTCTCGCGCGTCGCGCTGCCGACGTGCGGCAGGAGCACGACGTTCTCCATCGCGAAAAACTCCGCGGGGATGTGCGGCTCGTTCGCGAACACGTCGAGCCCCGCGCCCTTGATCGTGCCCGCCTTGAGCGCGGCCACCAGCGCCGGCTCGTCGACGATCGAGCCGCGCGCGATGTTGACGAGCGTCCCTTTCTTGCCGAGCGCCGCGAGCACCTCGGCGTTCACGATGTTCTTGGTCGCTTCGCCGCCGGGGCACGCCACCACCAGGAAATCGACCGCCGCGGCGAGCGCCTTGAGATCGCGCACGTACTCGTAGGGGACATCCTGCGGCTTGCGACCGGTGTAGGCGACCTGCATGCCCATCGCGGCGACGCGTTGCGCGATTGCCTTGCCGATGCGCCCCAGGCCGAGGATGCCGACCTTCCTGCCGGCGAGCTTGGTGGTGAGCTCCGGCCCGCGCTTCTCCCACTCGCCCGCCTGCGCGAACCGATTCAGGCGCACGAAGCCGCGGCCGGTCATCAAAATCAGCGCGAGCGCGACGTCGGCGACGTCGTCGGTGAGCACGTCGGGCGTGTTGGTCACCTTGAGGCCGCGCTTCTTGCAATACGCGACCGGCACGCCGTCGTAGCCGACGCCGAACACCGAGATGATCTCGAGCTTCGGCAATTGATCGAGCAATTCGGTCGGCGTCACCGTGCCGCCGCCCTGCACCAGGCCGCGAATGCGCGCGCCTTCGGCGGCGAGCAGGCCCGGCTTGTGGCTCGACTGATAGTAGTCGTGACAATGATAGTTGGCCTTCAGCGGATCGTAGAGAAATGGCGGCAGCGGCGCGGTGACGAGGATGTCGGGTTGCATGATGGAATCAGCTCGGGTGACGGTGGGTGGCGAAGTATTCTAGCAACGATGCGATAAGACCGGAGTCCGCCGGCGGCGTGACGATCACTTCGCGCAAGCCGAACGTGCGTGCGTGCCCGGCGATGCGCGAATGCGGAGCGAACGTCGGTGTCGCCGCAAGATAGCCCCGGCCCTCGTTGTCAAAGATCGCCCACAGGTTGTCGAGGCCTTCGGACGAGGTCAGCGTCACCGCATCGATGCGCCGCTCGCGCCATGCTTCGAGCAGGCCCGCGGCGCCGCCCTCCGGTCGCGCGCGGCGGTAGCATTCGACCTGCGTGACGCGCGCGCCGCGCGCTTCCAGGGCGCTGCGCGACCGTTCGCGACCGGAATCGCCGCGAAAGATGACGACGCGTTTCCCCGCGACCGCCTGCAGCTCGGGCAGGGCGAGCAGGCCTTCGCTGTCCATCGTCGTCGCCGGGGTGCGCACGTTGCCGATGCCGACCGCGGCCAGCGCCGCCGCGGTCCCCGGCCCCGGCGCAAGCGTCAGAATGTGCGCCGGCCACGCCGCGGGATCGCCGACGCCGTATTCGACGGCGTTGGCGCTGACGAAAATCGCGATGTCGTAGCGTGCGAGTTCGCCCTGGACGATGCGCAGCGCGGCCGGGTCCGCCGGCGGCAGGATGACGATCGCGGGAAAGATCAGCGGCTGCCCGCCCAGCGCCGCGATCTCGCGCGCGAGTCCCGCGGCCTGGCGCGCGGGGCGCGTGATGACGATGCCCGCGCCGCGCAACGAGCTGGTCACAACGCGCCCGCGAGGATCGCCGCGGCGCCGCGCGCGAGCAGCTCCGCGCCGAGCGCTTCGCCCAGCGCTTCGGCCTCGCGCGCCGTCGCGACGACCGCGGCGCGCTCGCCGCGCAACACCGCTCGCCCGTCGCGGCTGGCAACGAGCCCGCGCAACCACAACTCGCGACCGCGTCGGATCGCGTACGCCGCAAGCGGCGTGCGGCAGCTCCCCGCGAGCTTGTGCCCGAAGGCGCGCTCGGCCGTCGTCGCGAGCGTCGTGTCGGCGTCGGCGAGCGGTGCGAGCGCCGCGACGACGTCGGACCGGTCGGATCGGCATTCGAGCGCCAGCGCGCCCTGACCCACCGCGGGCAGGCTGTCT
>JBGPYP010000285.1:0-3578 GCA_041493285.1 Casimicrobiaceae bacterium | reverse complement strand
GGAAACGCGGACTCGACCTCAAGCTCCTCGAGGCGCGGGAGTTCTATACGATCATCGCGCTGGCCACGCTCGGCGGCGTCGCGCTCGACTTCTCGCCGGTCGACCCGATCCGGGCGCTGTTCTGGAGCGCGGTGGTCAACGGCGTGATCGCGGTGCCGATCATGGTCGTGATGATGCTGCTGGCCGACGACGCGAAGGTCATGGGCGGATTCACGATCACGCGGCGGCTGAAGGCCTTGGGCTGGCTCGCGACCGGAACGATGGCCGCGGCGGTCGCCGCGATGTTTGCAACGTGGTGAGCGCGGGACAGTGAGGAAGTGAGGGAGTAAGAAGGTAAGGAAGTAAACGCGACCGGTGCCGGGTGCTTACTTCCTAACCTTCTCACTTTCTTGTTTACTTCCTCACGATGCTAGCAGACAGCTTGATGCCGCTCGACGCAGGTCGCGAGGACCTCGTCGGTGCCGCGCTTCCACCACTACCGGAGGGTTAGTAGCCCGCAATCCACGCCGTCAGCGGTGGTCGCCGACACGGACGATTTTGAGCGCGTTCGTGCCGCCCGACTTGCCCATCGGCTCCCCGTTGGTAAGTACGATAAGGTCCCCGAATTGAACCTGGCCCTTCGCAACCAAGAGATCTTCGGCGGCCCGCAGTACGCTCTCGCGGTCGCCACCCTGCTCGAGATAGAGCGGCCTGACGTTCCGGTAGAGGGCCATCTTCCGCTGCGACGCCACCTCGGGAGTGAGCGCGAAGATCGGGCAGCCGCAGTTGTGGCGCGACATCCACAGCGCAGTCGATCCCGATTGCGTCAGCGCCGCGATCGCCTTGACGCGCAGGTGGTGCGCGGTAAACAGCGCCGCCATCGCCACCGATTGATCGATGCGCGTGAACGTCCGATCGAGGAAATCGCGCTCCAGCTCGACGACGTTGGTCTTCTCGGCCTCGATGCAGATCTGGCTCATCGCTTCGACGGTCTCGACCGGATAGCGACCGGCCGCGGTCTCCGCCGACAGCATGACGGCGTCGGTGCCGTCGAGCACGGCGTTGGCGACGTCGGACACTTCGGCACGCGTGGGCACCGGGTTCACGATCATCGACTCCATCATCTGCGTCGCGGTGATCGACACTTTGTTGCGCTCGCGCGCGAGCCGGATCATCCGTTTCTGCAGCCCCGGCACCGAGGCGTTGCCGACCTCGATCGCTAGGTCGCCACGCGCGACCATGATCGCGTCGGACGCGTCGATGATTTCCTCCAACGCCGTGATCGCCTCGGCGCGCTCGATCTTGGCGACGAGCAGCGCCTTCCCGCCCGCAGCGCGGAGGAGCTGCCGTGCCATGTACATGTCTTCCTTGTTCTTGGGAAACGAGACGGCGATGTAGTCCGCCTCGATGGTGACCGCCGTCTTCATGTCGTCCATGTCCTTGGCGGTCAACGCGGGCGCGGTCAGGCCGCCGCCCTGGCGATTGATGCCCTTGTTGTTCGAGAGGACGCCGCCGACCTCGACCCGGGTCGTGATCTCGTTGCCGAGCACGGACTCGACACGCAACCGGATCAAGCCGTCGTCGAGCAGGAGTACCGCTCCGGGTGCGACGTCGCGCGGCAACTCCTTGTAGTCGAGCCCGACGCGCTCCTCGTTGCCGAGCTCGCAATCAGCGTCGAGGATGAAGCTCTGGCCCGTCTTCAACGCGACCTTGCCGTTGGCGAGCTTGCCGACGCGGATCTTCGGACCCTGCAGATCGGCCATGATCGCGACTTCCCGGCCGAGTGCGGCCGCGGTGTCGCGCACCAGCCGCGCGCGCTGCTGGTGGTCGATGGCCGTGCCGTGCGAGAAATTAAGCCGCACGACGTCGACGCCGGCGGCCAACATCCGCGTCAGCACGTCTCGCGTGCTGCTCGCTGGGCCGAGTGTCGCGACGATCTTGGTGGAGCGCTCCATTCGTTCTCCTCGCGGTTCAGGCGGCGCCGCGCTGCTCCAGGATCGCGACGGCGGGCAGCGTCTTGCCTTCGAGGAATTCGAGGAACGCGCCGCCCGCAGTCGAAATGTACCCGATGCGGTCAGCGACGCCGAACTTGTTGATTGCAGCCACTGTGTCGCCGCCGCCCGCGATCGAGAAAGCGGTCGATTCGGCGATGGCAAGGGCTAGCGCCTTGGTGCCGCCGGCAAAGGCGTCGAACTCGAACACGCCGACCGGGCCGTTCCAGACGATCGTGCCGGCGCTCGCGACGAGTGAGCGCAACGAGCGCACGCTTTGCGGCCCGATGTCGAGAATCATGTCGTCGGCGGCGACGGCGGCGACGGCCTTCAGCGTCGGTGCCGCCGTTGCCGCGAATTCGCGTGCCACGATGACATCGACGGGCACCGGGACCTTGCCTGGGAACGCGGCGAGGATCGCCTTCGCTTCGCCGACGAGGTCGGGCTCCGCCAGCGACTTCCCGATCTGCCCTCCCGCAGCCAGGATGAAGGTGTTGGCGATGCCGCCGCCGACGACCAGCGCATCGACCTTGGCCGCCAGCGCCTTGAGCACGGTGAGCTTGGTCGAGACCTTGGCGCCGCCGACGATCGCCACGAGCGGCCGCTTGGGGCTCGCGAGCGAACGACCCAGCGCATCGAGCTCGGCGGCGAGCAGCGGGCCGGCACAGGCGACGGGCGCGAACCGCGCGATGCCGTGCGTCGTCGCTTCGGCGCGATGCGCGGTCGCGAAGGCGTCGTTGACGTACACGTCGCACAAGCGCGCCATTTTCCGCGCGAGCGTTTCATCGTCCTTCTTCTCGCCGCTGTTGAAGCGGCAGTTCTCGAGCAGCACCAGTTCACCAGGCCTGAGGTTCGCGTGCCAAACGCCACCGTCGACCCAGTCGCGGATCAGCGAAACCTCGCGGCCGAGGAGCTCGGAGAGGCGCCTCGCGATCGGCGCAAGCGAGTCGGTCGGGCTGAACCGGCCTTCGCTCGGCCGGCCGAGGTGCGAGGTCACCATGACCGCGGCGCCACGGTCGAGCGCGTCGCGAATGCCCGGCAGCGAGGCGCGGATGCGCGTGTCGTCGGTGATCGCGCCCGCGTCGTCCTGCGGCACGTTGAGGTCGGCGCGGATGAACACACGCTTGCCCGCGACGTCGAGTTCGGCTAGGCGCTTGAACGTCGTCATGCCATCGCGCCGCACGGATCAGCCAGGCGGTACCTGTCGCGCATTGCGATCGCGCATGGCGTTGAGCGTTTCGAGCGCGCGGCTCGCGGTCGTGATGAACAGGAACGGAAACACCGCATGGAGCGCGGCCGCCAATCCGCCCAGCGTCATGCGCGCGCCAAACGCCAGCGCGAAACGGAAGTGCCGGGCATAGGTTTCTCCGACGGAGGCGGCGTGCGCGGTGAAGGGGTTCGGCATTGAGCTACCGTGCGGCCATCAACGCAACCGTCGCATCGAGCATACGGTCGGAAAAGCCCCATTCGTTGTGGCTCCCGCCGCTCGCTCGTTCGCACTTCGCTCGCTTAACATTCACTTCGCTCATGTTAGCCTCCGCCGCAATGAGTGGGGGCTGTTGCGCCGCGCTATCGCGCGGCCATCAACGCCATCGTTGCATCCAGCAT
>JBGPYP010000369.1:0-2514 GCA_041493285.1 Casimicrobiaceae bacterium | reverse complement strand
CGACAGTCTGGACGCCAAGACCACGGCGGATTCGGCGGTGGCGATCGCACAGCGGCTGCGAGGGGCGAAGCCCACCGATCTCGCGCTGCTGCGCGACGCGCGGCGCATGGTCGACCGCGTCAAGCAGACGCGCGACCGGCTGACGGCCCTGGATCGCGGGCTGAAGGCCGGCGCCGGTACGCTGGACCAGGGACTGGCGTCGCTGCAGGCCGCGCGGCGGCGCGACTACGACTTCGCCCGGAGCCTCGTGCGGCTGCCGCCGATAGACGCGACGGCGATCGCGTGGGTCCTGTTCGGCCCGGAAGCCGTACAGAAGTTCCAGCGGGCGCTCTACTACACCCAGCTGGGACGGGCCTACATGCCGCCCGGCCTGCTGCCACACCCGCACGACGGACCCGAGCGGTCGCGCCGGGCGGGCACGACGGTCGAATTCCCGCGCGCGAGCCGGCCACCGGGGTTTCTGCTGCGCGACGCCGAGCTGTCCTTCCTCCTGAGCGCCGACTCCACCGGTCCGCGGCGCTACTCGGGGCGTCTGCAAGGGCTGACGAGCGCCCCCGCGCTGTACGGCCGGCCCACCACGCTCGAGGTGCGCGCCCCCACCGTGTCGGCCGACGGGTTGTTCGACCACGTGCACGCGATTTCCCGCGACGTTCTGGGGGGCACGGTGCGCGGCGTCATGCTGCCCGCCATCGCGCTGCCGGGCCTGCCGCTGCGCGTGGCGCCGGGCCGCGGCGACGTGTCGCTCGGCTTTGCGCTGTACGGCGACTCGCTGCGCGGTCGTTGGACCGTGCGCGCGCCCGCCGCCACCTGGCAGCGGGACAGCAGTGCGGCGGGAGGCATGGCGGCGGATCTCGTGTGGCGCGTCGTCTCGGGGATCGAGAACCTCGATCTCACCGCCGATCTGGGCGGCACGCTGTCGCATCCCGAGCTGCACGTGCGGTCCAATCTCGACCAGGCCGTGTCGGACCGGCTCCGGTCCATGATCGGCGCGGAGGTGGACGCGGCCGAGTCACGGCTGCGCGTCGAGGTCGACCGGTTTGCGGACGAGAAGATCGTGCCGCTCAAGACACAGGTCGCCGGGCTCGTGGCCGAGGCGAACGGGCGGGTGCAACAGGGGCGGCAGGCGCTCGATGCCGCGCAGCAGCAGATCGAGCAACAATTGCGGCGATTGACCGGGGGGATTCGACTACCGTGAACTTCATGCGGATGCTCGTCGCGCTCGTGCTGGTCGCGACCGACCTGGCGGCCCAGGCGGCGCCGCGCCAGCGCCTGACGGCGCAGATCGATTCGATGGCTGCCGCGGCCCTCGCGGCCTGGCCGGCGGTGGGGTTGTCGATCGCCGTGCTGCGCGGCCGCGATACCGTCGTCCTGAAGGGCTACGGCCGGGCGGACCTGGAGAACGATCTCCCCGCCACCGCGCAGACCGTCTATCGCATCGGGTCGATCACCAAGCAGTTCACGGCGGCCGCCGTGATGCAGCTCGTCGAGCAAGGGAAGATCTCCCTCGACGACACGATCCAGAAATTCCTGCCGGCCTACCACACGCAGGGGCATCACGTCACGATCCGGCAGCTGCTCACGCACACGTCGGGAATCAAGAGTTACACGAGCCTCGGGCCCGAATGGACCAGCCGCATGCGGCTCGATCTTCCTCCCGATTCCCTCACCGCGATGTTCCAGGCCAAGCCGTTCGACTTCGATCCGGGGACGCGGTTCCTGTACAACAACTCCGGCTTCTATCTCCTGGGCCTGATCATCGAGCGGGCGAGCGGCGCATCGTATGCCGCGTACCTGCAGCAGCATCTCTTCGGACCGTTGGGCCTCGACGCGACGCGCTACTGCGACGAACGGCCGCTGATCCCGCACCGCGCGCGCGGTTACGAGCGCGACAGCGCACGTTTCGTGAACGCGAGCCCGCTTTCCATGACCCAGCCGTTCGCGGCGGGCGCGCTCTGCTCGACGGTCGGCGATCTCGTCGCCTGGTCGCGCAGCCTCGACGCGCACCGACCGGTCAGCGCGGCATCGTACGCGGCGATGACGACGCCGGCGACGCTGGCCGACGGGTCACGGACCGGCTACGGTTTTGGGCTCGCCATCGGCGAGCTGAGCGGGCACCCGAGGATCGGGCACGGCGGGGGGATCAACGGCTTTCTATCTCAGCTCGACGACTACCCCGCCGACACGCTGACCATCGCGGTGCTGGCGAACAGCGCGAGCATCGCCATGACGACGAGCAACACCATGCCGCGGCGCTGATTCGTTTGGGTGGAACCGATTCGGTATCGCATCGCAATCTCCTGGGCCGATTCGCACGGCCCTTTCGAATTCGTGAGTGGTGAGTGGTGAGTGGTGAAGACTTCTCTTACCACTCGCCACTCACTGAATTTCATAAGTCCTGAATGATCGTCGACTGCCGCGTTTGCCGCGTCTTGCTGTCCCAGATCCGCAGGGTGATCTGGATGCCCTTGATGCCGTACGCTTGATAGCCATTCGCCGTCGCGCCGGTGAATTTCG
>JBGPYP010000233.1:0-4243 GCA_041493285.1 Casimicrobiaceae bacterium | reverse complement strand
GGATCGCCAGCGACAAGGCGCCGCCGGCGAGCCGCTTTCCGTCGCTCGCCGACCGCACGCTCGTGAAGCCGCTGCCGCAGCGCGAATTCGGCTTTCCGGAAATTCCGGGCAAACGCTACACCGGCGAGGTCAATCACCTGTTCATGAACGACGAAGCCGCACTGCCGCCGCGCCATGCGGCCGCCAAGGAATATGCGGTGCTCGTGCCCAAAGTCGACCGCGACGGCAACGAGCTGCCCGGCGTGCACTCGGTCACGCTGCAGGTGCCGTTCGGAACCTACACAGGATGGAACCTGCGGCGCAAAGGCTACATGGAAGACCGTTCTTGCTACCTCGACGGGTCGTTCTTTCCGTTCGTGCGCTGGCGGGAGGACCGCGGCGCCGATCCGCGGCCTTCGCTCGAGGAGCGCTACGGCAGCAAGGCAAATTACGTGCGCCAGGTGGAGGCGGCGGCCCAGCGCTTGCAACAGGAGGGTTTTTTACTCGCGGAGGATGCCGCGCGGCTCACGCGCGACGCGCGCGAGCGCGATCCCGGGTTCTAGATCCGGCCGGCTGCCGCGCGCTCAGCTTTTAAACTTGAGGCGCTGCCTGATTTCGTCCTTGCCTGGATTGTTGACCAGCAAGTCGCCGTTGACGAGGAGTATCGGTGTGCCGACACCGCCGGCAGGAATCCGGTGCGTGGCCATCAGCTCGTTCAGCTCCTGCCTTTTCGACTGGTCCGAGTCGACGAAGTATTCGGTGAACGGAATGCCGGCGCGGTGCATCCATTCGCGCTTGTCGCGGCAGTAGGGGCAGGTCGTCAGCGAATACATGACCACCTGGTTGCCGGGAGCGAGCTGAGCGGCGATGTTTTTATCGAACAGGTTTTGCCCGCCGCCAGGCAGCAGCGCCAGATACACGCCGGCCGCGAACAGTGCTGCCTTGAAGATTTTCCCCATACGCCTTCTTGTTTCGCCGGTCCCGCCAAGCGGCAAGCCGCTCGACTTGCGCGAGGCCCGCTCACGGATATTCTATATCCACCGCCGCGTGGTAAGCCCGGCGACGGATTGTTTTACCAATCGTAACAACTGTAACCCTTCGTAACTGTCGTCGACGGGACGGTGCTCGCGCCGTTAATTTAAGCGCAGGAGGCTCAATTTAACGACCGAGGTGCGCCATGAGTATGCTTTTTCACTACCTTCCCTACCTTCTCGCCGCGGGACTCGCGACGCTCGCGCTGGTCTGCTTATTCGACGGCGGCCATGCGAAGAAAACCCGCCCCGAGCGGCCGAAGCGGGCCTACTATCGCTGGGACGACAGCTCGGCGCGCCGCGATTAGGCGCGCGGCATGATTATTCGCTAAGCGCTGCGCTCGGCGAGGAAGCCGGCGAGCACGCGCGTGGTGTGCGAGCGGTTTTTGTCTTTTACGATGGCGGCCGGCGCGCCTTGCGCGACGATGCGCCCGCCGGCGTCGCCGCCCTCGGGGCCGAGGTCGATGATCCAGTCGGCGTCGCTCATCACGTCGAGGTTGTGCTCGATCACGACCACCGTGTTGCCGGCGTCGACCAGGCGGTGCAGCACGCGGAGCAGTTTTTCGACGTCGGCCATATGCAGGCCGACGGTCGGCTCATCGAGCACGTAAAGAGTGAGGGGTGAGGCGTGAGGGGTGGGGCGGGGCGTGCTTCGCACTTTCGCTAATTCGGTCACGAGCTTGATGCGCTGCGCTTCGCCGCCGGAGAGCGTCGGGCTCTGCTGGCCGAGCGTGAGGTAGCCGAGGCCCACGTCCTGCAACAAGCGCAGCGCGTGATGGATCGCAGCGTGCGCGCTGAAGAACCCGGCCGCTTCGTCGACACTCAGCGCAAGCACTTCACCGATCGATTTGCCCTTGAAGCGCACCGCCAGCGTCTCGGGGTTGAAGCGCGCGCCGTTGCAGACTTCGCACGTGACTTTGACGTCGGGCAGAAAACTCATCTCGATGCGTTTGATGCCCTGGCCCTCGCATCCTTCGCAGCGCCCGCCTTTGGTGTTGAACGAGAAGCGGCTCGCGGTATAGCCGCGCATGCGCGATTCGCTTACGTCGGCGAACAGGCGCCGGATCGCGTCCCAGAAACCGATGTATGTCGCCGGGCACGAGCGCGGTGTTTTGCCGATCGGCGTCTGGTCGACTTCGAGCACGCGCCCGACCTGCCGCCAGCCTTTCAGGTCGCGGCAGCCGGCGATGGGCGGCGTTTTTTTCTTATTGTGTTCGCCGACTCGATGGGCAAGGTTCTCGTAGAGAACGTTGCGCGCGAGCGTCGATTTGCCGGAGCCCGATACGCCGGTGACGACGGTGAGCCGCCCGAGCGGAATGCGCAGGTCTATGTTCTGCAGGTTGTGCAGGCGCGCGCCGACGATCTCGAGCGCAGGCGTTTGCTTGTTGACCGGCCGCACCGGGTGCAGCGGGTGCTTGAGCGGATGCGCGAGGAACCTGCCCGTGACCGACGCGGGGTTTTTCATCAACTCCTGCGCCGAGCCCTCGGCGATCACTGCGCCGCCGAGTTTGCCGGCGCCGGGGCCGAGGTCGATCACGTGCGCGGCGCGGCGGATCGTGTCTTCGTCGTGCTCGACGACGAGCAGCGTGTTGCCCTTGGCCTGGAGCTTGTCGAGGGTGTCGAGCAGGATGCGGTTGTCGCGCGGGTGTAGGCCGATCGTCGGCTCGTCGAGGATGTAGGCGACGCCGCGCAGGTTGGAGCCGAGCTGGGACGCGAGCCGGATGCGCTGCGCTTCGCCGCCGGATAGCGTCGGCGCCGAGCGGTCGAGCGCGAGGTACGACAGCCCGACCTGAATCAGGAAGTCGAGCCGAGATTTCAGTTCGGCGAAAATGTCGCGCGCGATTTCGGCCTCGCGGCCCTTGAGTTCGATATCGCCGAACAGCGCTTCGATTTTGCCGACCGCCAGCGCGGTGATGTCGGCGATCGATTTGCCGCGGTAGCGCACGGCGAGCGCTTCGGGGTTCAGGCGCCTGCCGTTGCATGCGGGGCACGTTTCGTCGACCTCCAGCCATTCGATCCACGAGTCGAGCACGTGGTCTTCAGCGCCGGTCTTCGCGCGCTCGTCGTCCCAGCCGACGTCGGTGAGCTTGAGTCCCGTGCCGTAGCACTCGCCGCACCAGCCGTGCCTGGAGTTGAACGAGAAAAGCCGCGGGTCGAGCTCGGGAAAGCTCCTGCCGCACGACGGGCACGCGCGCTTGGCCGAGAACACGGTTGCGGTCATCCGCGCGAGGGCCGGATCGCGCTTCGCCATCGCCTGCGCGAGCGCTTCCAGCGGGGAGAGCACGTGCACGACGCCTTTGCCGAAGTCGATGGCGCGCGCGAGCCCGGCGCGCAGCGCCGCTTCGTTGTCGGCGCCGACGCGCACGTCGGCGACCGGCAGCTCGATCGAGTGCTCGCGGAAGCGGTCGAGCCGCGGCCACTGGTCGGTCGCGATGAATTCGCCGTCGACGCGCAGATGGGTGTAGCCCTTGCCGCGCGCCCATTTCGCGAGATCGGTGTAATAGCCTTTGCGCGAGACGATGAGCGGCGCGAGCAGGCCAACGCGCTGTCCCTGGTAGTCGCGCAGGACGCGTGCGGCGATCGCGTCGAGCGATTGCGGCTCGATCGCCACCTCGCAGTCGGGGCAGTACTGCGTGCCGAGCTTGACGAACAGCAGGCGCAAAAAGTGATAGATCTCAGTCAGCGTCGCGACCGTGCTCTTGCGCCCGCCGCGGCTCGTGCGCTGCTCGATCGCGACCGTCGGCGGGATGCCGAAAATCGCGTCGACGTCGGGCTTGGACGCGGGCTGCACGAACTGGCGCGCGTAAGCATTCAGCGATTCGAGATAGCGGCGCTGGCCTTCGGCGAACACGATGTCGAACGCGAGCGTCGACTTGCCGCTGCCCGAGACGCCCGTCAGGACGGTGAACTTGTTGCGCGGGATCGCAACATCGATGTTCTTGAGATTGTGCTCGCGCGCGTTATGGATGCAGATGCTGGAGCGCGGAGCAGGGGCCCCGTTTGTTGGGGATGCGACCGTGGAAGCGTCTGCGGACGCCGACAGTGGGGCGCTCATTTCTTGATGCTGCGGTGCGGAGGCGGCGATCGCGGGAGGCGAGAGGCGAGCGGCGAGAGGCGTAACTTGAGTTTCGAGTTTCGAGTTGCGGGTTTCGGGTTGCGTGAGCGCGATTTCGTATTCGCGCAGCGCCTTGCCGGTGTGCGAGCCGGCATGGCGCATCACGTCCTTCGGCATG
>JBGPYP010000302.1:0-3327 GCA_041493285.1 Casimicrobiaceae bacterium | reverse complement strand
CGTGCAGCGGCGGCACCTCCGACGGGCGCTTCATCGCCGACGTCTGTCCCGAAGTCGTCGAGGTCGGCCCCGTCAACGCGACCATCCACAAGCTGAACGAGCGGGTCGCGATCGCCGACCTCGAACCGCTCGCCGCGCTGTATCGTGGCATACTGGAACGCCTGCTGCTCGCGCCCCTCCCCCAATGAGCACTCTCGCCCAGGAACTGGAAACCGTTCGCGACTGGCTGCGCTACGCCGTCTCGCGCTTCACCGAGGCCGGGCTGTTCTTCGGGCACGGCACGACCGACGCGTACGACGAGGCCGCATACGTCATCCTGCACACACTGCATCTGCCGCTCGACCGCCTCGAGCCTTTCCTGGACGCACGGCTCACCCACCCCGAGCGCGAGGCGGTGCTGGACATCGTAGCCCGCCGTGTCAACGAGCGCATTCCGGCTGCGTATCTCACGCGCGAAGCGTGGCTCGGCGAGTACCGGTTTTATGTCGACGAACGGGTGCTGATCCCGCGCTCGTACATCGCCGAGCTGCTGCGCGATGGCTTGCGGCCCTGGATTCCCGAGCCGGCGCGGATCCAGACCGCGCTCGACCTCTGCACCGGCTCGGGCTGCCTGGCCATCCTGCTCGCGCACCATTTTCCCAACGCCGACGTCGACGCCGCGGATATTTCGTCCGATGCACTGGCGGTTGCGTTGCGCAACGTCGCCGATCACGGTCTGCAGGGGCGGGTCAACCTCATCCGCTCCGACCTGCTGTCCAACCTCACGGAAAAGAACTACGACCTTATCGTCAGCAACCCGCCGTACGTGACGGAGATGGCGATGGAGGAGTTGCCGCCCGAGTATCGGCACGAGCCGCGGCTGGCTCTGGCGGGCGGCGACGACGGCCTCGATGCGGTACGCACGATCCTCGCGCGCGCCGCCGAGTTCCTCACCCCCGACGGCATCCTCGTGGTCGAGGTGGGCGAGAACCGCGCCGCCACCGAGGCGGCGTTCCCGCGGCTCCCGTTCACCTGGCTCGCCACCGAGTCGAGCGAGGACAGCGTCTTCCTGCTCAAGCGCGAGGATCTTGTCGCAACCCGCCTCGCCGCAGCGTAGGCGTTGGGGCTCTTTTCTTTCGCGCCGTGTCGGGCCGCGACAGCTCACGCCGCGTCATCCAGGCCGAAGAACTGGCGGATCTTTCTTACCAGCTCGCTGGCGCGCGTGCCGGTTGCGCGCGCACGCGCCTCCGCTGAAAGCGTCGCCAGCGCGGCGTCGTTTGCGGCTTGCCGCGCCGCGACCGTTTGCGACATCGCCTCGGCTAACTCTGGGCGCGCCTGGATGATCGCTTCGAAACCGCGTTTGTCGAGACGGTAGCAGAGCACTTCCGACTCGGCGATTAGCGTCGCGCTTCGCGCCTGGCCAGTGAGCAGGCCCATCTCCCCGAAAAATGCCGGAGCGGTCAGTTTGGCCAGCCGCTGGCGGCCCTGCATAGCCTGGTCGCTGTCGCGGAAAATTCCAACCTGGCCGCGCGCCAAGATATACAGCGAATCCGAGGGCTCGCCTTGCTTGGTCGCGATGTCGCCCACCGCGAAGGGTGTCGGTGTCAATTGTGCGGCCAACGCCTGCGTCTCGTCGTCGGTGAGCGGCGCGAACAATTCCAACGATCGCAACAGGGTGACGCGCGATGTCTGCTCGTTCACCGCCGTCGTCGCCAGCATATGGCGCGCCGAATGCAAGTAAAGGTCCGAGCGTGAGATCGGGATCTCCATGCCCGCCCGCCCCAGCGCCGCGTAGACATGCACTCGCATGCGTGAATCCGTCGTCAGATAGGACTTGATGTCGGCCAGCCAGTAGTAGACTACGTACTTGATCGCGCTCGACTCGAAGCCGGCGCAGACGCATTCCGCGGGCGGATCCGTCGCGACGAACGGTATTTCGATGCGCTCGAGCGCCGCGCGGACGACGGCCAGCACCTGTCCTGGAGTCCACTCGTAGCCGACGCCGAACTCGATCGGACGCCGCCACGGAATTCGCTGATCGCCGCGGCGGCCGAGCAAGGTCACGCGGGCGGCCATCAGCGCGGCGTTCGGGATGATGATCGTGACGTTGTTGATCGTCGCGATCGCCGTGTACCGCCAGCGGATCGACACGACCTCACCGGTCACGATCCCGCCATCGAGCTCGATCCAGTCGCCGATGCGGCAGGTGTTGTCGAGTTGCAGCGAAACGCCGCCGAGGAGGTTGCCGAGGGTGGCCTGCGCCGCGAACCCGATGATCGCAATCAGCGCCGTCGATGAGAGGGTGATGGCGGTCAGATTCACGCCCAGCGCATCCATCCGGAACAGCGCGTACACCACCAGCGAGACGGCCATGCTCACTTCGCCGAGGATGCGCGGCACCGCGCGCCGGGCCAGCAGCACATTGCCCAGGAACGCGATCCAGAGCTTGAAGTTGCCGAGCGCAACGATCAGCAGGCAGATCTCGCGGGGAACCACCGAGATTGCCAAATGCGCGGGAATAAGCTGGAAGCGCGACAGCAGGGAGAGGCCGCCTAGCCCCAGCGCGATGATGAACATCGTGACAAACAGCGACCGCCGCAGCTCCGGCCTGAAGCGCATCGTGATCAGCCCGAAGAGAAAGGCAACGGCGCTGAACCCGAGCGCTTCCTGCAGCGTGATCGTCTCAACCATCGGTGAGATTGCCCTTCCCGGCCGACGCGACACGGCGGCCAGCGCGGATTATACGGCGGGCCGGGGAGTCTGCCGAATCGCGTGGGAACGGTCCCCGGCCCGCTGCCCTGCGCCACCCGGACCGGTGCACAGCTTCGGGGTGCGCAAGACCGCGCCTACGGGTAGAATCGCCGCCTTTGACGATCGCGAGTAAGCGATGGCGGCGTTCGATCGCAGTGTCTACGGCAATGCCCGCGTCGCGGCGGTCGTCCTCGCGCGCAACGAAGCGAACACGATCGCCGACACGGTGCAGGGTGCGGCAACGTTCGTGCATGAGGTCCACGTCATGGATGGGCGCTCCAGCGACGACACGCCGGCGATCGCCGCGCGCTGCGGCGCGAGCGTGCATGTCGATGACGGCAAGGGCAAGGGCTCGGCGATGCGGCAGAGCCTGGCGCTGACTGAAACCGACATTGTTGTGTTCCTGGACGCTGACGGGTCGCACGATCCCGCCGACATCCCGAAGCTCGTGCTCCCGGTCATCCGCGGCGAGGCGATGCTCTGCGTAGGCAGCCGCTTTACCGGCGGCAGCGAGGAATTGTCGGTCGATGTCGGCCAGCTCGTCCGCACGATCGGCAACATCTCGATGAACATCGCCATCAACAAGCGCTGGAACGT
>JBGPYP010000341.1:0-2807 GCA_041493285.1 Casimicrobiaceae bacterium | reverse complement strand
CGTGACGGCGTGGACGAGTTCCCAGATCGCGGCCGCCATCAGACCGATGCCGATGGCCAGCACCACGAAGCCGTTCCAGGTGCCGATCGGCCGCTCCTGGTGCGCGCGCTTGCCCGCGTTTGCGACGATGCGTTCCATGATCCCCTCCGGTGGACGCGTCCGGCCGCCCAGCCGGCCAAGACGATACCATAATAATATCATAATAATATTGGCTGTCAAAGCGAGGGGTCAGACCACGTTTTTCGGCACGCCACCGAGCCTTTGCTGGCCGGTAGTGAAAATGTGCTCTGACCCCAAAAGAAAAGCGCCGCGAGTGCGGCGCCTTGAAGCAGCTTGGCTCGGCGAAGGTCAGCCCAACGGCACCGGGATGAAGATGCGCGTGTCGTTGCGCTGGACGAGCAGGGCGACGGTCTTGCCGGACTTGTCGATCAGGCTCTTCAATTCGTCGACGTTCTTCACCGGTGTGTTGTTGACCGCGACGATGACGTCGCCCGGCCGGATGCCCGCGCGCTCGGCCGCGCCGGCAACGTCCTGGACGACCAGGCCGTGGTCGAGGTCGGTCGCGCGCTTTTCGTCATTCGTCAGGGGCCGCACGGCGATCCCGAGCTTGCCCTTGCCGAGCGATCCCTTATCGCCGGCGGCGCTGGCGGTCTTGTCGTTGAGCGCGCCGATCGTCGCGGTCAGTTCCTTCGAGGAGCCGTTCCGCCAGACCTCGAGCGTTACCTTCGTCCCGGGCTTCAACGCCGAAACCATCGGCGGCAGGTCGCCCGAACGCGAGATCTCCTTGCCGTCGAGCTTGAGGATCACGTCACCCGGCTCCAGACCCGCCTTTGCACCGGCGCTGCCTTTCTCGACCGAGGCGACCAGCGCGCCGCTCGGCGACTGCAGCCCGAAGTTCTGCGCCAGTGACTGATTGACTTCCTGGATCGAGACGCCGAGCCGGCCATGGCTTACCTTGCCGTGCTGCTGGATTTCGTCCTTGACCTGCATCGCGACGTCGATTGGCACCGCGAATGCCAGGCCCTGGAAGCCGCCGCTCCGGCTGAAGATCTGCGAATTGACGCCGATCACTTGACCCTTGAGATTGAACAGCGGCCCGCCCGAGTTGCCGGGGTTGACCGCGGCGTCGGTCTGGATGAACGGCACGTACGAATCGCCCGGCAGCGAGCGCGACTTGGCGCTGACGATGCCCGAGGTCACCGTGTTCTCGAAACCGAACGGCTGGCCGATCGCGACCACCCATTCGCCGACCTTGGTCGTCTTCGGATCGCCGATCCGCACGTACGGCAAGTCGCGCGCGGCGATTTTCAGCACCGCGATGTCGGTCGTCTTGTCGGCACCGAGCACTTTGGCGGTGAACTCGCGTTTGTCGGTGAGCTTGACCGTCACTTCGTCGGCGTCGTCGACGACGTGCGCGTTGGTCAGGATGACGCCGTCCGCGCTGACGATAAAGCCGGAACCGACGCCGCGCATCGGACCGCGTTCCTGCGGTTGGTCGGGAAACTGGAATGGGAAAGGAAGATTGCGGAAGAACGGCGGCAGGTCTTCATCGTTCGGCGTCTGGAAGCGCGGCATGCGCGCAGTGGTCTTGGTGCCCTGCACGACGCTGATGTTGACAACCGCCGGACCGTAAGTTTCGACCAGCCCGCTGAAATCGGGCAACGCCGCGGCCGGAAGTGCAGCCGTCGCCGGCACTTGCGCGAGCGGCGTCGGCGCGACCGCCGGTACGCCGGAGGTCGCGGCCGTCGCCGGGTGTAGCGCGACGTGGTCGGCCACACCGACTCCGAGCGCGAACGCGGCGGCGAGCGCGAGCGCCACGGCGCTGCGGCGGGAGGTTTTCGTTTGCATCGCTTGCTCCTTGGAAGTTGATCGGGCGCGAAAGGCGTCGCGCATGCCGACCAAGATACGGAAGAAGACTTAAGCGAGAATTAAGATGGCCGAATGAATTCGGCCCTACGAAACCAGCAGCGAAAATGCGTGTTTGTGGGTGCGAATTCATTCGCACACATCTGCACGCGCTATCCCGCGGCGGCCGGGAAGCGGACCGTGACGCTTAGGCCCTTGCCGGCAAGACCCTCGCCCAGGGCGATCTCGGCGCCATGCCGGTCGGCGATGCTCTTGACGATCGCCAGCCCGAGACCGCTGCCCCGCTCGCGGGCGCGCGCCGTGCGCGCGCTGCGATAGAAGCGGCCGAACACCCGTGCCCGCTCGGCAGGCGGGATACCGGGGCCCGTGTCCCGCACGGTGAGCACGACGCGATCGCCCTCGTGGACGGCGGCGACGTCGACGCGGCCGCGCGAGGGCGTGTAGCGCACCGCATTGTCGATGAGATTGGAGACGAGCGTGGAGAGCGCGTCGGCATCGCCGGACACGATCGGCCGGCCCCACGGCGCGGCAGCCTCGATCAGCCCCAAGTCGATCGACTTCGCCGCTGCCAGGGGTGCGAGTTCCTGGATCACGTCGCGCACGAGCGCACGCACGTCGACCGGAGCGAGGCGTCGCTCGACGACGCCGGGCTCCTCGCGCGCCAGCGTCAGCAACTGCTCCGAGAGCCGCGTCGCGCGCTCGAGGCCGGACTTGAGCTCGGCGAGCGCCTTGCGGCGCTCGGCTTCGGTCGCCGCGCGCTCGGCGAGCTGCGCTTGCAGGTGCACCGCGGTCAAGGGTGTGCGCAGCTCGTGCGCGGCGTCGGCGATGAACGTTTGCTGCGCGGCCAGCGCCTCACCGAGCCGTTGCAACAGTCCGTTCAACGCCTGGACCAGCGGCTGTACTTCGCGCGGCAGGTCGCGCTCGGCGAGCGGCTCGAGCTG
>JBGPYP010000057.1:0-11119 GCA_041493285.1 Casimicrobiaceae bacterium | reverse complement strand
CGGTGAGCACGCCCGTGACCGGCAATCCCAGCTTGGCGCAGATGTGCTGTGTGACCAGCTCGTTGTCGCCGGTAAGGATCTTCACCGCCACGCCGCTCGCGATCAGCGCGGCGAGCGCTTTGCCTGCGCTCGCCTTCGGCGGATCGAGAAACGCCGCAAAGCCGGCGAATACCAGCTCGGCTTCATCGCCGACCCTCGCTTGAGAATGATCTTTTTCGACTGGCTTGAAGGCGATGCCCAGCACCCGCAGTCCCTCCGCGCACAGCGCGTCCAGTTGCCGCTGCGCGCTGTCGCGCGCCGGCGCGTCCAACGGATGAGCGTCGTCACGCCCGCTCGCCTCGAAGCGCGTGGACAGGGCGAGGATCTCCTCGGCCGCGCCTTTCACGACCAGCATCCGCGTCGCGCCGTCGTCGACCAGCACCGAAACGCGGCGCCGCTCGAAGTCGAACGGTGCCTCGTCGATCTTCTTCCAGCGTCGGACATCGAGGTGGTCGTGCGCCAGGATCGCCTCGTCGAGCGGGCTCTTGAGCCCGGTCTCGAAGACGCTGTTGAGATACGCGAGCGTCAGGACGCGCTCGCTGTCCTTGCCGGCGACGTCGACGTGTCGCTCGAGGCTGATCTTCGCCTCGGTCAGCGTGCCGGTCTTGTCGGTACACAATACGTCCATCGAGCCCAGGTTCTCGATCGCCTCGAGGCGCTTGACGATCACGTGCTTGGCCGCCATACGCAGCGCGCCGCGGGCCAGCGTCACCGAAACGATCATCGGCAACAGTTCCGGCGTCAGCCCGACCGCGAGCGCGATCGCGAACAGGAACGATTCGAGCAGCGGCTTGTGCGACACCGCGTTCACCATCAGCACAAACAGCACCATCAGCACGGTGAGCCGCATGATGAGCATGCCGAAGCGGCGCGTGCCCAGCTCGAACGCCGTCGGCGGCGGATCGAGGGAGAGCGTCCGCGCGATCTCGCCGATGGCGGTGGCGCTGCCGGTGCGATAGACGAGCAGGCGCGCCGTTCCGCTGACCACCGAGGTGCCCATGAACAGCGCGTTGGTCGCCCCGGCCAGGTCCGCGTTCACGTCGGCGGGCGCGCCGGCGCGTTTGTCGACCGGAAATGGCTCGCCGGTGAGGAGCGCCTGGTTCACGTGGAGATCGCGCGCCTCGAGCAGGATCCCGTCCGCGGGCACGAGAGCGCCGGCGGCCAGCAGCACCATGTCGCCCGGAACGACGTGCGTTGCCGGGACGTCCCTCACGGTGCCCTCGCGCACCACGTTGGCGTGAACCTGCACCGACCCGCGCAACCGCTCCGCTGCCCGCCCGGCGCGGTATTCCTGCACGAAATCCAGCGTCACGCTCAACAGCACCATCGCGGTAATGATGACGAAGCTCGCCACCTCGCCGGTGAGTGCGGAAACGACGCTCGCCGCGATCAGGATCAGGACCAGCGGGTTCGTGAAGCGGTGGAGGAACTGGAAGAGTAGCGAGCGCTCGGGTCGGTCGCGGAACTGGTTCGGGCCGTAGCGCCTAAACCGGGCCCGCGCCTCGGCCTGCGACAGGCCCGTGGCGGAAACGCCGAGCTCGTCCTGCAACGCCTGCGGCGGCCGCAGCCACCATGTGGAGCCATGCTGTACAGCTCTAGCAGGCACGCTGTGGATTTTCGACGATCACTTCGCGCAATTTCCCGCTGCGCGGATCGGGGATCGGCGAGTGCCGGTCGAACACGACCTCGATGTTGGCGAGCGACTGCTCGGCCAGATAGCGGTGCAGCGCTTTCGCCGCGGCGTGCCACGCGATCTTCCGTTGACTCGCGTCGCAGGGATCGAGTCGCAGCGCGAGGCGAGCAGGCCCCTGCTGCACGATCTGAAAGTGGTGGACGTTCGCGGCGTCCTCGACGATGGTCGTCAGTGCGAGCGGAAGCAGCGACACGGTCTGGCCGTCTGCCGTCGTAAGCGCGAGCACGTCGTCGTGCCGGCCTTCAGCGCGGATCGCGGGCAAAGGGCTGCCGCAGGCGCAGGGTTCCGGCTTGGCGATGACGCTGTCGCCAAGATCGTAGCGGATCACCGGCTGGACGCGGTTGGCGAGGTTGGTAAGCAGCACCGTGTGCGACGGCTCGCCCGGCGGTGTGGGCCGGTACTCGCGGTCGACCGGCTCGAGCACCACCCAGTCGGCGTTCACGTGCAGCCAGCCCTCGCGACAGCCGAAAGCGATGCTCATGCATTCCGACGCGCCGTATTCGTTGATGAGCGAGCAGCCGAAGGTGCGTTCGATCGCGGCACCTGTTGCCGGCGCAAGGCGCTCGCCTCCCGACCACAGGGACGTGGGTGCGATGTGCAGTCGCCCTGCGGCCTGCTCCTCCGCGAGCAGCGCCAGCATGGTCGGATAGCTCGCGAGGTACGCCGGCTGGTAGGCGTTGAGGTCGGCCACCAGGCGCGGGAGCGGGTCCATTACCGAAAAGGCGCGCGCGTTGGGCCACGGCGTGCCGCGGCACATACGCTGCCACGACGCGATGCTGGCGAAATGGTCGCCGGTCGCGGCGATCAGCGCGGCGCGCCCGCCGTGCGCCACCAGGCCCCAGGCATACAGGCCGGCGAGCCGCGCGCCGGCGAGTTGCACGGCGATCAGCGCATCGTACGTCGCGAGCGCTGCGTCGTCCTGCACGAAAATGCCCGGCTCGCCGGTGGTGCCGGAGCTTTTCCACACGATGTACCGCCCCAGATAGCGCTCGCCGATGTGCGTGCGATCGGCAAGAAACGCCCCGATCCCGGCGCGATCGACGCCTGGGTCGGTCACCCATGTGTCGAAATGCGCCATCAGCTCGCGCTTGGTCGCGACCGGAAGCTCGGCAAGCGCGAGGTCACGCTGCGGCAGCGCGCGCCAGGCTCGGCGATAGAACGGCGAATGCTCTCGCGCAAATGCGATCAGGCTCGACGTGCGCGATGCCCGCGCGGCATCGATCGCGGAGCGGCCCGCGTTGCGGGTCCACCAGATCTCGGTCATCCGCGAAAACCATGCCCAACCCGGGACCGGCGCATCGACGCCGCGCAACGCACCCTCGCGCGCGCTGAGGACCTTGCCCGTCCCCTCGGGCGACATGGACACACGCCTCGCTTGCCCATCCCTCCGCATGCGCCAATCGTATACCCCACGCGAGATCCCGGGTTGACTCACATCAACCGCTTGCCGGCGTTGAAAAAAGTCCGCCGGCGCTTGATATATATCAATAGCGTCTCTGTGTCGCGGCCTAGAATCGAGGGCAAGGCGGCAAAGTCAAGAGATCGCGGTGCAGTAAGCGCCGGCCGCAAGGTTATCGACGGTACCCGTCGCTTCGCCCGGTCCTTTCCGGGTGCCGTCGGCCCGGCGTAATAGGCACGATGATATGACCCGACGAACGACCGCACGCACGCCCGACAGCCCACCCGGAGGCGTCACGCATTACCGTGACCGCATCTTCGACGACAAGCGCGGTGATCCTTATCACGCGCGCGGCAAGTATCACGAGCCGACGGTGTGTACGGACTGCGGGGCGGTATTCCTGCGCGGCCGTTGGACGTGGGGTGATGCGCCCGAAGGTGCGCGCCGCGATCACTGTCCGGCGTGCCACCGGATCCGCGATAAGCTGCCTGCGGGCACGGTCGTGCTGGAGGGAGACTTCTACATCGCGCACCGCGAGGAGCTGCTCCGGCTGGCCAAGAACGAAGCGGAACACGAACGCGGCGAACATCCGATGAACCGAATCATGGGCATCGACGAGCGTCCCGACCGCGCGGTCGTCACCACGACCGATATTCATACGGCACACCGGATCGGCACGGCGCTCGCGCACGCGTATCACGGGCACATCGACATGCGGTACGCCGAGGACGAATACAGCTTGCGCGTGAACTGGCGACGCTGACGTTCCGAAATCGAACTGCGCCAATCCCGATCGAGGTTCCCTTGGCTACGCCCCTGCAAATCACCGTCCGCCACATGACGCACTCCGACGCGCTGACCGCGCGTATCCGCGAGGACGCCGACAAGCTGTCCGAGTTCTATCCGAGGATCGTCAACTGCCACGTGGTGGTCGAGCAGCGCGACTTGCACAAGCACCAGGGCGGCGCGTTCAACGTCAGGATCCTGCTTCGCGTCCCTGGGCACGAAATCGTCGTCACTTACGATCATGACGAGGACGTTTATGTCGCGTTGCGCGATGCGTTCGCCGCCGTGACCCGGCAGCTCGAAGATTACGCCCGGCAACAGCGGGGCGACGTCAAGACGCATCAGGTCCCGGCCGGCGCCGAGGTCGTGCAGCCGCCGGTCGGCGAAGAGTAACGGCTGGCGGAAAGCACGCGTGAAACTCGGGCTTCTGGCGCTGCCCGCGCTGTTCTGGGCGGCGGGCGTTTCGCATGCCGAGTCGCCACGACCGTTGCTCGAACGTTACAGGTGCTACGTCTGTCACGCCGACCAAGAAGCCAGGACGGGCCCGGCATTCGTCGATGTCGCCGCGAGGTACGGAGGCGACCTGCGGGCTGAGGCGATGCTTGTTGCGGAGGTCCGGAAGGGCACTCACGGCAGCGGTCCGTGGCACATGCCGCCGCATCCGGAGGTGTCCGCTGCCGATGCCCGGACGATGGTGCGGTATATCCTCTCGTTGAAGAAGTAGCGGTCGCGCCGGCGGGCCGGCGCAGGCTCCTTGACCGAGGTCAACAACGTCCCGGCCCGGTGCTTTACGCTGGGTAGCATCCGTCTGCGCCGTCGGGCACGAAAGGAAAGAGATGTCGATCAGCGAGTTCTGCATTCATAACGTCGTCTGCGCGTCGCGCGACACGACGGCCCTCGAAGCGGCCGGCCTGATGCGCCACCATCACGTCGGCGACGTGGTTGTGGTCGATGAGGTGAACGGCGCGAAGAAGCCGGTCGGTATCGTCACCGACCGCGATCTGGTGGTGGAAGTCATGGCGGGCGCGGTCGACCCACGGTCGGTCAAGCTGGGCGAATTGCTGCTGCGATCTCCCGTGACGATCGACGAAGGCGCGAGCTACGCGGAAACCGTCCGTTTGATGGCGGTCAACGGCGTGCGGCGGATGCCGGTCGTTGGGCCGGGCGGGGTCCTGGTCGGGATCATCACCGTCGACGACATGCTTCGGCAGCTCACTTCGCCGCTGGCGGCACTGTCCGACCTGGCCGGGCGCGCGCGCGAGTTCGAAGTGCAGACGCGCAGATAGCCGGGTCGCTTCGGGACCCGGGCGGCGCCGCTTAGACCGCTACGCTTCTCCAGACATGTCCGGCCCTCGCGCCGGCTCGGGCCTGGCGCGCTCGACGATGATGCAATCGGTGGTCAGGATGAGGCTCGCGATCGAGGCTGCGTTCTGCAGCCCTAGCCGCGTCACCTTGGTCGGATCGATCACGCCCATCGCGACCAGATCGCCAAACTCTCCCGTCGCCGCGTTGTAGCCGAAGTTGCCGGTGCCTGCCACGATGCGCTCGACGACGATCGACGGCTCCCCGCCCGCGTTGGCGACGATCTGGCGCAGCGGCTCCTCGAGCGCGCGCCGCACGATCCTGACGCCGGCATCCTGGCCGAGCGATCGGCCCGACAGCGCGTCGAGCGCGGGACGGGCGCGAAGGAGGGCCACGCCGCCGCCCGCGCCGACGCCTTCCGCGACCGCTGCACGCGTGGCGTGCAAGGCGTCCTCGACCCGCGACTTCTTCTCCTTCATTTCGGTTTCGGTCGAGGCGCCGACCTTGAGCAGCGCCACACCGCCGGCAAGCTTGGCCGCGCGCTCGCGGAGGTGGTCGCGATCGTAGTCGCTCGTCGCATCTTCGATCGCCTGCCGGACCTGCGCGATTCGCGCCTTGATTTGCTCCGGATTGCCCGCGCTGCCGATCAGCGTCGTATTGTCCTTGTCGACCTCGATGCGCCGGGCGCGGCCGAGATCGGTCAACGTCGCCTTTTCGAGCTTGAGCCCCGTTTCCTCGGAGATGACGGTCGCGCCAGTCAGGATCGCGATGTCCTGCAGCAGCGCCTTGCGGCGATCGCCGAAGCCGGGCGCCTTGACCGCGCAGGTCTTGAGCACTCCGCGCAGCGCATTGATGACGAGCGTCGCCAGCGCTTCGCCGGTGATGTCCTCCGCGATGAGCAGCAACGGCCGGTTCTCGCGCGACACCTGCTCGAGCAGCGGGAGGAGGTCGTGGATCGTCGAGACCGATCGATCGTGCACGAGCACGTACGGATCATCCAGCACCGTGCGCTGCTTCTCCGGGTCGGTGATGAAGTAGGGCGACAGGTAGCCGCGATCGAATTGCATGCCTTCGACCACTTCCAGCTCGTTGGTCATGCCGCGGCCATCCTCGGCCTTGATCACGCCGTTATCGCCGACTTTCGCCATCGCCTCGGCAATCATCGCGCCGATCGACGCGTCGCCGTTCGCGGAAATCGTCCCGACTTGCGCGATTTCGGTCGATGAGCTGCATGGACGCGAGTTTTTCTTGAGCTCCGCGACGGTGGCGTCGACCGCGGCGTCGATCCCACGCTTCAACTCCATCGGGTCCAGCCCGGCCGCGACGTATTTCAAGCCTTCGTTGACGATCGCCTGCGCGAGCACGATGGCGGTGGTCGTCCCGTCGCCCGCAGTCTCGGAGGTCTTGGCGGCGACTTCGCGGGCCATCTGCGCGCCGAGATTCTCGAACCTGTCCTCCAGCTCGATCTGCTTGGCGACGGCGACGCCGGAATTGATGATCGTCGGCGATCCGAACGGGCGCTCCAGGATCACGAGGCGGCCCTTCGGTCCGAGGGTGACCTTGACGGCGCTCGCCAAGATGTTCAGACCCGCGCAGACCTTCTCGCGCGCCTCGCGATGAAATTTCAGTGCTTTCGCTACCATGGTAAATTCGGTACGGCGACGGTCATGCGGCGGCGCCTGCGGCGTTCAGCCGGCTCTGCCCGCACTTGGCGCAGCCGGTCGCCAGGCAGGCCGCGAGGCCGGGGGCTCAGTCCGACTGACCGACAAGCTCCTTGAGCGCCATGCGCTCCAAAAGCTTGATGACGCGGCCCTGGACCTGGATCAGGCCTTCGTTCTGCAGCCGGGACAGCAACCTGCTGACGGTCTCGAGCTTGAGCCCGAGGTAACTGCCGATTTCCTCGCGCGTCATGCGCAGGATGAACTCCGAGGGCGAGTAGCCCAGCGCCTGGTAGCGCTGCGACAGGTCCAGAAGGAAGGCCGCCAGCCGCTGGTCTGCGCGCATCGTTCCGAGGAGCAACATCAAGCTCCGCTGGCGAGCGATCTCCCGCGACAGATAGCGGTGCACATTGTGCTGGAACGCCGCGTGATCGCGGGCGAGTTGCTCGATCCGGTCGAACGGCAGCGCACAGACCTCCGAGTCCTCGAGGGCGACCGCCTGACACTCGTGCACGTCGCTGCCGATGCCGTCCAGACCGATGATTTCGCCGGGCATGTGATAGCCGGCAACCTGGTCGCGGCCGTCTTCGGCGAGCAGGACCGTCTTGAGCGAGCCGGAGCGGATTGCATAGAGCGCGGTGAAGGAGTCACCGCCGCGATACAGCGTCTCGCCCTTGCGCAGCCGGATTCGCGTCGTGACCAGGTCGTCGAGCTGTTGCGTCATGGCCGCGTCGAGATCGGCGGACAGGCACTTGTCCCGGACCTTGCAGGCGGAGCAGAGCGTCTGGCTGCGGCTCACGTCGCGCAACATCGCTCGCGCACGCGGCATGGCGGTACTCCTCAACGGGACCGCGATTTGCAGAGCGGCGACGGCTTCCATGATGGTTTTCCTTTCGCTGACGTGGGCTGCGTGGGGTTGCAGTTGCGCTATGGATTCGCTGCGACGGGTCCGGCGATCACATCCTTGATCTTTCCGAACTCCGTGCTCTTGTCGAGGAACCAGCCGGCGCCGGAGTCGACACAGGCCCGGCGGTATTGCGCATTGGGGTGGTTCGTGAGGACGATGAAGTTGATCTCAGGCGCCTTCGGGTGCACCGCCCGCAGGACGTCGACGCCGGTGCCGCCGAGCAATTGAAAGTCGAGCACGACCCAGTTCGGTCCGGTGCGCAGGATGCCGGCGATCGCTGCGTCGGGAGATTCCGCTTCGCCGACGATCTCGACGCCTTCGATCTCGCCGAGAAGCTCACCTAGACGGTGGCGAACCGGAGCGAAGTCCTCGACGATGAACACCTTGGTGCGAACCCGCGCGGCCATGACTGCCAGTATCGACAGTGGCGCGGACACCGACCATCGGCGACCGCTGAAACCGGCCGTCGGAGGGGTCCGAATCGAGGGGTAGGAGATTGCTTGCGGGGGGTAGGACTCGACCTACCCCAACGCGGACCGCTCAGGCCGCATCGCCGGGATCGTCGCCGAGTCGGTGCTTGATGGCGTAGCGGACGAGGTCCGCCTCGTTGTCGATCCCCATCTTCTCCATCAGGCGCGCCTTGTGCGTGCTCACGGTCTTGGCCGACAGATTGAGCTTACCGGCAATCTCCGACACCGCCTGGCCCGAGACGAGCATGCGGAAGACCTGATACTCGCGATCGGAGAGTGCCGCGTGCGGCAGTCCTTGGGCCTGCGGCATCGAGCTCAACGCGAGCTGCTCGGCGACCTCGGCGCTGATGAACGCGCCGCCGCCGGCGACTTTTTCGATCGCGGAGACCAGTTGCGTTGACGCGCTGTCCTTGGTCAGGTAACCGGACGCGCCGGCCTTGATCGCGCGCACGGCGTACTGGTGCTCTTCATGCATGCTGAGCACCAGGATGCGCAGCCGCGGTTTCTCGCTTTTCACCTGCTTGATCAACTCCATGCCGCTTTTTCCCGGCATCGACAGGTCGAGCAGCAGCACGTCGAAATCGGTTTCGCGGACAACCTTGAGCACCTCGTGCCCGTCGCGCGCCTCGCCGACGATCTCGAAGGGGCCCGCGGCCAGCAGCAATTGCTTGAGCCCCTCGCGCACGATCGTGTGATCGTCGGCGATGACGACGCGGATCATGACCGCCCGGCCTCCTGTATGACGGGAAAGCGCACCTTGACCTGGGTGCCGCGGCCGGGCGCGCTCGTCACCAGCGCCTCGCCGCCCAGCAGCGCCGCGCGCTCGCGCAAGCCGAGGAGCCCGTACGAATTGGGTTTGTGCGAATCCTCCGGCGAGAACCCGACGCCGTCGTCGCGCACGCTGATGGTCAGCTGCGAGTCGGCGTGCTCGATCGCGACGTCGACCCGGGACGCGCGAGCGTGCTTGGCGATGTTGGTCAGCGACTCCTGGACGGCGCGGAATACCGCCGTCGCCTGGATGTCCGGAAGCTCGAGTTCCTGATTGTTCACGGCCAGCTCGCAGGGGACGCCGGTGTGCTTGGTGAAGCTCTCCACCAGCCATTCGAGCGCGGGCAGCAGACCCAGGTCGTCGAGCATCAGCGGGCGCAGGTCGGCGGAGATGCGCCGCGTCGCGGCGACGGTCGTCTCCAGCAGCGCCTCCATG
Organism: Casimicrobiaceae bacterium; assembly: GCA_041493285.1. GTDB lineage: Bacteria > Pseudomonadota > Gammaproteobacteria > Burkholderiales > Casimicrobiaceae > PALSA-1003. The sequence goes on along the minus strand of JBGPYP010000057.1, from coordinate 1,661 downwards.
CGCTCGAGGCGCATCGCCATCCCGTCCTGGCCTTGCGGCATTTTTGCCCGGCACCAGGCGACGTCCATCTGCAGCGCGGTGAGCGCCTGGCCCAGCTCGTCGTGCAGCTCGCGCGCAATGCGGCTTTTTTCCTGCTCGCGCGCCTGGTGCGCTGCGGATGCAAGCTCGTGCAGTTCTTCCTTCGACCGGCGCAGCGCCTCCTCCGCCTGGACCCGTGCGCTGACGTCACGCAGGATCACGGTATAGAACCTGCCGTCGCTCCCGCTCAACTGCGAGATCGACGCGTCGATCGGGAACTCCTCGCCGTTGCGCCGCAGCCCGATGACGATGCGCAGCGCCCCCATCCGGCGCGACGCGATGCTACCCTCGCCGAAGCCGCGCACAAGCGCCGCGTGCGCGTCGCGGAAGCGCTCCGGGATAAACCAGCCGAGCGGCGCACCGAGGGCTTCCGCCTGCGGACAGCCGAACATGGTTTCCGCCGCGGCGTTGAACATCACCACGTGCTGGCTTTCGTCGACGGTGATGACGGCGTCCATCGCCGAATCGAGAATGCCGCGCAGGCGCGATTCGCTCCTCTCGAGCAGCGACTCGGCGCGGAGGCGCTCGGTGATGTCGCGCAGGATGACCGTGAAGAGCTTGCGCCCGTCCTCGCTGTGCTGCGAAATCGAGGCCTCGATCGGAAACTCCTCGCCGTCCGCGCGCAGCGCCGTCAGCGCGTTCTGCCCGCCCATGCGGCGCGAGGTCGTGCCGGTGCGCCCGAAACGCTCGATGTGCGCATGGTGGCCGTGGCGAAAACGCTCCGGCAGCAGCTTGTCCAGCGGTTCGCCGAGAACCGCAGCGCGCGGCCAGTGGAACACCTGCTCCGCGGCGGCGTTGAAGACGAGTATGCGCTGCTCCGCGTCGACCGTGATGATCGGATCCATCGCCGACTCGACGATACCGCTTACGCGGGCTTCGACGCTTTGCAGCGCCACGTGCGCCGCGCGCCGCTGCCTGACCTGGCGGTAGAGCAGCACCATGGTGACCATGACCACCGCGCCGCCCGCGCCCAGGGCGGCGATGAGCATCTCGTGGCGGTACCAGCCCAGAAGCCACGCGGCGATCGCCATGACCGCGGTCGCGCCCATCAACGCGAGCACCGGCGCGAAGACGATCAGCAGCCGGCCGGATGTGAGCTCGGACGGCGGCGAGTTCGGCTCCCCATGGACGATAGGCGCCATCTCGTGTGACGGTGTCGGCGCTTCGGGCAGTCTTGTGCTCATGGCGGCGAAGGCATCTCTTCGGCGGATTATACGGTCGGCTTCGGCCGCAGGGCCCGGCCGCGCGCCTCGTAGCCGGGAACGCCGGCCGCCGGCGGTGCACGCCCTTGATCGCCGTCAAGGCCGTCCGGGCAGGGGCGTCGCATCATCACCGTGTCCGGCTCGATAGGCAGGGTGAGGCGAGAGGTGCGAACTCGCGGCGGGACGATTGGTCAACGCAAGAAGAGGTGTGTCGATGCATCGTCAGACAGTCGGTTATTCAGCGGACACGGACCGGGACGAGGTGGCGCGATGACCAAGCCGCGCGGCGCGCTGGCCTTGGTCAGGCCCTCGCAAGGCGGCGAGGTCGCGGCCCGGCCGAGGCCGAATACAAAAACGCCGAGGAAAACGCCGCGCGCGGAT
>JBGPYP010000001.1:0-40660 GCA_041493285.1 Casimicrobiaceae bacterium | reverse complement strand
GCCCGCATCGAGGCGCACTACTTCGTACACGGGCTTTTCCTGTCCGAGGACACGCTGCTCCAGGGCGTCGAGCGCCTGCGCAAGACTCCCTGTTCCATCATCCAGGGCCGCTACGACATCGTCTGCCCGATCCGCACCGCGTACGACCTGCACCGCGCCTGGCCCGAGGCCGAGTACGTAGTCGTGCCCGATGCGGGCCATTCGGCGCGCGAGCCGGGTATCGCCCGCGAGCTGGTCGCGGCGACCGATCGGTTCCGCTTGAAACTCGCCCCAACGCCCCGGTAACGAAAAGGCACGTATGGCTGCGATCGAGCGGGTCGAGCTCAGCTTCGTCGACCTCAAGCCCAAGGTCAAGCGCACCGACGCGATCCAGAGCTTCGTCTCGCAGGAGACTCCGCTGGTGCGTATCTTCGACCGCGACGGTGCGGTCGGCACCGGCTACAGCTACACGATCGGCACCGGGGGCTCCTCGATCATGGCGCTGCTCGCCGATCATCTCGCGCCGCGGCTGATCGGCCGCGACGCCGAGCACATCGAAGCGATCTGGCGGGATCTTTTGTTCCACACCCATGCGACCTCCGTCGGCGCGATCACCGCGCTCGCGCTCGCCGCCCTCGACACCGCGCTGTGGGACCTGCGCTGCCGGCGTGCGCAGCTGCCGCTCTCCGTCGCCGCCGGCGGCGCGAAGGATTCGTGCCCGCTCTACACCACCGAAGGCGGCTGGCTGCATCTGCCGCCGTCCGCGCTGGTCGACGACGCGCTCGCGGCCAAGGCCAAGGGCTTCGGCGGCGCGAAAATAAAGATCGGCCGCCCCCACGTCGCCGAGGATATCGAGCGGTTGCATGCCGTTCGCGACGGTGTTGGAGCGAATTGGGACATCATGACCGACGCCAATCAGGGATTCACACTCCCTGAGGCGATCCGCCGCGCGCGCCATCTCGAAGCGCTCGACATCGCGTGGCTCGAGGAGCCGCTTCCCGCCGACGACCTCGGCGCGCACGTCGAGCTCGCGCGGCACACGTCGGTGCCGATCGCGGTCGGCGAGTCGCTCTACAGCGCGAGCCAGTTCAAGGACTATCTGCAGGCCGGGGCGTGCTCGATCGTGCAGGTCGACGCGGCGCGCATCGGCGGCATCACGCCCTGGCTCAAGGTGGCGCACCTGGCCGAGACGTTCAACGTGCCGGTATGCCCGCACTTTCTCATGGAGCTGCACGTCGGACTGTGCTGCGCAGTGCCCAACAGCCGCTGGGTCGAGTACATCCCACAGCTCGACTCGATCACGCGGACCCAACTCGAGATCCGCGAGGGCCGCGCGTATCCGTCGCCGGAGCCCGGCCTCGGCATCGACTGGGACTGGGATGCGATCGCGCGACTGGGCAGCGGGGCGCCGATCGTGATCGCGTAATCCCGCGCGGGCCAGCGTCGCTAGGGGGAAACGCGAAACGCGGTGAGGTGGAACCACAGGTCGATGTCGTCACCGATGAACGGCAACCCGACGCTCATGCCGAACTCCGAGCGCTTGATCGACGCGACGACCGCCACGCCGCAGCCCTCGTGCCCGCTCGCGGGCTCGGGACCGCAGTCGAGACGCTCGACCCTGACCCGGATCGGGTGCGTGACGTTGTGCAGCGTGAGCTCGCCGGCGGCGCCGACGAGCCGGACGCGGTCGAAGATCAGTTGCGTCGAGCGGAAGCGCATGGTGGGATAGTGCGCCACATCGAACATGTCCGCACCACGGATGAAGTTGTCGCGGACGGACCAGCCAGTATCGACGGACGTGGCGTCGACGGTAAAGTCGATGCTGCCGGCGTGGCCATCGGCATCGAGCACGATCGTGCCCCCCGTGCGCCCGAACCGGCCGCGGAGCTTCGCCACCCAGAAGTGCGCGGCCGCGAACTCGGCCCGCGTCAGCGCCGGATCGATCCGAAAAACCTCCGGCGCCGCAGTCGCATCCGCAGCCTGCCCGGCGCAACACGACGCCGTCAGTGCGAGGAGCGCCCGCGCGGCGACGCGCGTTCGATCAATGCTGATAGGCCTCGACCGGAATGGCGATCTCGACTTCATCGCCAGGCGCCAACGGAATGCCGTCTGTCATACCCCAGTCCGAGCGCTTGATCGTCGTCGTGACCTCGGCTCCGCATATCGGCTTCCTGAAAAACGGGTCCGCGCCACAGACGAAATTGTCGATCTTGAGCGTCACCGGCCTGGTGACACCGAGCATCGTGAAATCGCCGACGACCTCGACCACCCGGTCGCCGTCGAACCGCACGTTGCTCGAGCGGAACGTCAGCGTAGGGAATCGCTCGACGTTGAAGAAACTCTCGCCCTTGAGAATATTGTCGAGCCTCGGCTCGTTCGATCGCACGGAAGTCGGATCGACGAGAACATTGACCGTCCCGGTCTTGGCGGCGCGATCCAGCGTGATCGTGCCCGACAACCTGGTGAAAGTTCCGCGCTGCAGCGACAAACCCATATGCCGAACCGCGTACTGCGGTTGCGAGTGCACGGAATCGATCGTGTAGGTTTCCTCCGCCGCCGCCGCAGGCAGTGCGAGCGCCAATGCGAGTGCAGCGACACAAATTCGGCTCGTGCGGTCTTCGAGTCCTCCACTGAACGAAGCCAGGACCGCGGCGAAACGGGCCGCGGTCTCCTTGAAAGCGTTGCGTGAAATAGAGCCTCGCGCGTCGGCCGCTGCGGCGACTCGCGGACGCTCGACCCCCGCAAGCAGACACCCGCTTGCGGGTCCCCTCTCGCTGCTCGCGCCGCTACTCCTTATACGCCTCGATCGGAATGGTGAGCTTGATCTCATCGCTGACGGCTTTCGGGATGCCGTATTTCATGCCCCATTCCGAACGCATGATCGTCGTTGTCGCCTCGGCGCCGCACATCGGTTTCTTGTTGAACGGGTGTTCGCCGCAGATGAAGTTCGCGACCTTCAGACTGACCGGCCTGGTCACCCCCAGCATTGTCAAGTCACCATCGACCTGGACGACGCGATCGCCGTCGAAAACAATGTTGTTTCCGCTGAACGTCAGCGTCGGATACTTGGCGACATTGAAGAAGTTCTCGCTCTTCATCTGCTCGTCGAGCTTGGGGTCGTAGGTCTTGATCGACGTCGTATCGATAACGACATCCACGGTCCCTTTCTTCGCGGCCCGGTCGAGCGTGATCTTGCCGGTTGATTTGGCGAACGACCCGCGCTGGAGCGAGAAGCCCATATGCCGGGCTTCGAATATCGGCTGCGAGTGCACGGGATCGATCGTATACATATCCTCGGCCGTGGCGCAGCCCGCGGTGATCGCGAGCGCCAGCGCCATGGTCGCGGCGGCAAGCTGTCTGGTCATGATGTCTCCTCTGGACTGAAGAACTGCTCCTCGGACCAACGAAGCAAGGTCGCCGCGGCCGCCATAGCAAACAGCCGCGGTGGCGCGATTGTTCCAGGGTCCCCAGCTTCGGCTGCAGCCTGCGCCCGCGCCCGTCGCGCTTTCACCGAACCCGAGGCTAAGCGAGGCGGCGCCCGTGGACAGGTGCGCGGGTCCTCGTTATTGCTGTATTCCCTCGATCGCCACTGCGATGTTCACATCGTCGCCAGTCGAGGCTTGGTTCTTGATCATGCCGAACTCCGAGCGCTTGACGTTCGCCGTGACCTCGGCACCGCACGCCGGCTTTTTCGTCGCAGGATGAATGGCGCACTTGAAGTCGGCCACCGACAGCGTGACCGGTTTGGTCACACCGCGTATCGTCAACTCGCCTTCGGCGCCCACGACGCGGTCACCATCGAACTTCAGGTTGGTCGACGTGAAGGTGATCACCGGAAACTGGGCGACGTTGAAAAAGTCCTCGCCCCTCAGCAGCGTCTCCCGCGGCGCGCTACCCGAAGTCACCGAAGCCGCGTCGATCGCCACATCGATCGAGCCTTTCTTGGCGGTGCGGTCCAGCATCACCGTACCGGTCGTCTTGGCAAAGCTCCCGCGCTGCAGCGACAGGCCCAGATGGCTCACGGAGAAGGTGGTCGCCGTATGCAGGGGGTCGATCCTGTAGGTTTCCTGGCTGAACGCAGGAACCGCGAACGCGACCAACAACGCGGCGACACCAACGCGGGTACGCATAGATCTTCCTCCTGATCGAAGCGGGGCGGTGAAAAGATCCGGTTGTGTGTCCCTTTTTGCGACCGCCCGCATCGACTGCCATTGCCGGCCATCACTTGCAGGCTGCCGGCTCGCCCCGTTCCAGAGTTTATGCCGCCGGCGGCAACACCATCCGGACCCGGACAACGACGTCCTCGCCGACCATCTCAGCGTCGGACCACAAGCCTTCGCCGACCTTGTAGTCGATGCGCTTCAACGGAAAGCTACCCTCGGCGACACTGTTGCCGGTCGCGTCCTTCCTGAGCGCGATTCGTACAACGACCCCCTTCGTGATGCCCTTGAGCGTGAGCTCCCCGGCGACCTCGTACCGGTCGCCGCCCAGGTCCTTGATCGAGGTCGAAGCGAAACGCGCGACCGGGAACTTCGCCGTATTGAACCATAGCGGACTCTTGATCTCGGTTTCCGACTCGTCGCTGGCGAGATCGATGCTACCGAGATCGATTTCGAACTCCGCCTTCGACTTGGCGAGATTCTTCGGCAGAAACACGATGTTGGCCTTCCACTTGCGGAACCGCCCCTCGACATTGACGCCCAACTGCTTGGACACGAAGCGGATTTCGCTCTTGTCGATCAGCACGCCCTGCGCACCGGCCTGGGTGGCGGCGAGCAAGAGCGCTCCGAGCGACGGGATGAATGAACGCAACAGAACCATCAGCCAACGCTTCCTTTCGGCCTGAGTTGCGGGAGCATGCGCGTAAGCGCGGCGTCGCGGTCGACGAAGTGATGTTTGAGCGCGGCCGCCGTATGCACACAGACCAGCGCGAACAGGGTGAAGTTCAACGTCACGTGCGTCGCCTTGAGCACGCCGGCCAGCGCTTTGTCGTGGGGCACCAGGTCGGGCAGCGGGACCAGGCCCAGATAGACGACCTGCACGCCCGTCGCCGAGCTGTACAGCCAGCCGGACACCGGGATCACCAGCAGCAGTGCGTACATCAGGGCCTGCGACACCGCCGCGGCACGCCGCTGCCACTCAGGCATCGCCACCGGCGGCGGGGCCGGCCGGGCCCAGCGCCATCCGAGCCGCGCGCAGGTCAAGAGAAACACCGTAATGCCGATCCATTTGTGCCAAGCGTACCACTGCAGCTTCCGCGGGATGATCGGCAGCGGGACCATTGACAGCCCCAGCGCTAGATTGGCGACGATCAGCACGGCGGTCAACCAGTGCAGCGCGATCGCCGCGCCGCCGTACCGCCCTCCTGTTTCTTCCAGCCTCATCGCTCGCCGCCCGTGCACGGTACGTTTTAATGCAACGGCAAACAAGCTGCCAGCCGGCGTTGTTCCGAGGCACCGGCCCCTCTGCCAGCGCCAGTATAATGGCGAGAAGCCTTGCGGCGCCACGTCGCATCGACCGCGCCTTCCCCCGCCCGCTATGCCGACTCTTGTAACAAATAGTGATTGGCTCGCGCGCAGCCGCGCCGCGGTCTGGCATCCGTGCACCCAGATGAAGCAGCACGAGACGCTGCCTCTGGTGCCCATCGCCCGCGGCCGGGGAGCCTGGCTGTACGATTTCGACGGCCGGCGCTATCTCGACGCCGTCAGCTCGTGGTGGGTGAACCTCTTCGGCCACGCGCATCCCGCGATCAACGCCGCGATCGCCGCGCAGCTCGCGGACCTCGAGCACGCGATGCTGGCCGGTTTCACGCACCGGTCCGTGATCGAGCTCTCCGAGCGACTCGCCGCGCTGGTGCCGGGGACGCTGGGGCATTGCTTCTACGGCTCGGATGGCGCATCGGCGGTCGAGATCGCGCTCAAGATGAGCTTTCACTACTGGCGCAACCGCGGTCGGACGGAAAAGACCGGGTTCGTGAGCGTCGAGCACGGCTACCACGGCGAGACGCTGGGCGCGCTCTCGGTCACCGACGTGGCGCTGTTCCGCGACGCGTACGCCCCGTTGCTGCGCCAAAACATCGTTGCACCTTCGCCCGACGCGAGGCTCGCCGCGCCGGGCACCTCCGCGCGCGATCACGCGCTCGCCGCGGCCGGCGCGCTCGAAGCGGTCCTCGCCGAGCGCCATGCCACGATCGCCGCGCTCATCGTCGAGCCGCTGGTACAGGGCGCCGCGGGCATGGCGATCCACGATCCCGCGTACCTCGCCCGCGCTCGCGAGCTCTGCACGCGCTACGAAGTACATCTGATCGCCGACGAGATCATGACCGGATTCGGCCGCACCGGGACGATGTTCGCCTGCGAGCAAGTTCCGATCGCGCCCGATTTCCTCTGCCTTTCCAAGGGCATCACCGGCGGGTATCTGCCGCTTTCCGTCGTGCTGACGACCGACGAGGTCTACGCGGCGTTCTACGACGACGATGTCGCGCGCGGCTTCCTGCATTCGCATTCGTACACGGGCAACGCGCTCGCCTGCCGCGCCGCGCTGGCGGTGCTCGATCTTTTCCGCGACGAAGACGTGATCGCCCGCAATCGAATCCGCGCCGCCAAACTCACTGCGCTGTCGCAACCGCTCGCGCAGCATCCGAAGGTTCGGAGCTTCCGGCACCTCGGCATGATCTGGGCCTTCGAAGTCGACTCCGCGCGGCCGGATTTTTCACGCTGGTGCTTCGCCCAGGCACTCGATCGCGAGCTCTTGCTGCGGCCGATCGGCAAAACCGTGTACTGGATGCCACCGTACGTTCTGGACGACGCGGAGATGGCACTGCTCGCCGAGCGCACGCTGGAGATCGTCGCATGCGCGTGAGTCGCCGCCTCCGAGCTGTCCTCGCGCTCGCGGCGTGGCTCGTCGCGGCCAGCGCTAGCGCCGCATTGCCGCGCGCGGTCGCGCGCGCGTTCCTCGACGAGCATATCCCGCTCACCGCGGTCAGCGCGTACGTGCAGGAGATCGGCGGCGTGCGCCCGCTCGTCTCCCACCAGCCGGTCAAGCCGATGAACCCGGCCTCGACGATGAAACTCGTCACGACCTTCGCCGGATTGGAGCTTCTCGGCCCCGACTATCGCTGGAAGACCGAGGCCTATGTCGACGGCAGCATCGCCGACGGCGTGCTCGACGGTAACCTCGTCCTCAAAGGTTACGGGGATCCGAAGATCACGATCGAGCAATTTCAGGGACTGATCGGTGCCATTCGTGCCACGGGACTCACGACCATCAACGGCGATCTCGTGCTCGACCGCAGCTACTTTGCGCCGTCCGTGCACGACCCGGCAGCCTTCGACGCCGAGCCGCTCAAGCCGTACAACGTCGGCCCGGATGCGCTGCTCGTCAACTTCAAGAGCGTGCGGTTCGTGTTCGCCCCGAACGCGGCCGGCAACGCCGCCGAGGTCCGGATGGAGCCCGCACTCGCCAGCGTGGGGTTGCACGGCGCGCCGCGGCTCGTCGCGGGTGAGTGCAACGACTGGCGCGGCGGGTTGGGCGCTTCCTTCGCCAACCGCGCCGACCGTGCCGATGCGACCTTCAGCGGCCGTTACCCTTCCGGCTGCGGCGAGCACGACTGGTACGTCGCTCTCCTCGACCACCCGCATTACGTTCACGCGATGTTCGCGCGTTACTGGAGCGATGCCGGCGGCCGGTTCGCGGGCGGCGTGCGCGATGGCAAGGCGCCGCCGGGAGCGAAGTCGCTCGCGACACTGCAGTCGCCACCGCTCTACGACGCGGTGCGCGACATCAACAAGCTGTCCAACAACGTGATGGCGCGCCAGCTCTTCCTGACACTGGCGACGAGCGCGCATTCGCCACCGGCCACGACCGCGAACGCGGCCGACGCGGTGCGGCGCTGGCTCGCGAAGCGGAAGCTCAATTTTCCGGAGCTGGTGATGGAAAACGGCTCGGGGCTGTCCCGCCGCGAGCGGATCGCGGCCAAAAGCATGGCGCGCCTGCTGCTCGCCGCCGACGAAAGCCGGGTACACGCCGACTACGTGAGCTCGCTCGCGGTGGCGGCGACCGACGGCACGGTGCGCAAGCGCTTCGCCGATGACGACGTCGCCGACCAGGCGTTGCTCAAGGCCGGCTCGCTGGAAGGCGTGCGCGCGCTCGCGGGCTACGTGCTCGGCCGCGCCAGCAAGCGCTATATCGTCGTGTGCTTCGTCAATCACCCGAACGCCGCGCGCGCGCAACGCGCGCTGGACCTGCTCGTCGAGCGCGTCTACGCCGGCGCTCTGGAACGCCCGCTCAAATGAGCGCGCTGCTCCAACTCGCGTTGCTCGAGACAAGGTTCGAGGCGTGCGGGGCCGGTTTTCGTCGCGATCGCGCGTACGAGGCCAGGCTGGTCGAGCGCCCTAGCGTGCGCGTAGTAACGTCACATGCCCGGAACCGGCTGGCTGTCCTTGAACAGCACGTACCCGCGAATGAGCCGATAGATCACCCAGATCGTCGTTGCGACCCAGATCGCGTAGCCGACGACCAGCCCGATCAGGATGATCGCGAGCAGGACGAAGATGATCGCCCCGATGATGCCCCATAGCAACGAGAACCAGAAGGTTCGGATCAACCAGCGATAGTGCGACGCCAGCCATGTGCCTGCGGCGTCGCCTCGCTTCACGTACGCGAGGATGATGGCGATGACGCCGACGATTCCCGTCAGCGGCGCGATCAGCGGAAAGCCTGACGAAGCGAGCCCGGCGACGGCGGCGACGCCGAAAAGCACGTACACCACGAGCGTCATCGAGATCAGCGACGGCGAGGGTGCGCCGTTCGCTCCTGGCGGAGCGGGTGTGTCGGTCATGCTTCAGTTTCCCTTGGTTGCTTCAATCGGGGTACCGCCGCCCGTCCTTGTGCGCGGCGTAAGGGCCGTTACCGTCGTCACACCAGAGGAGATCGTCGTCGGGATAGAACGCGTTGTCGCCCTCGATCCGGTTGCCGATCTCGAGATACACCGCCGGAGTCGCGCTGCGGTTGACGAAGTGGTGCGCATCGCGCTTTCCCGCCGGATACCCGGCGCACATTCCCGCGTGCAGTGTCTGCTCGCCGGCGTCGCTGACGAGCACGACCTCGCCGGAGAGCACGTAGACGAACTCGTCCTCGAGCGTGTGCCAGTGGCGGAGCGCCGACTGGCCGCCGAACCCGAGGGTCACCCGATTGACGCCGAACTTGGTCAGCCCGCAGGCCTCCCCCAGCCGCCGTTTGGCGCGATCCCCCATGCGCGAGCGGAACGGCTCGGGATAACCGGAGCCGCGCACTTCGGGCACGGCGGCGGGATCGACGGCGGGAAGCTTGAGCGGTGGCATGGTCATTCGCCGGCTACGGTGGACCGGCCGATTGCGGTCATGTGGCGATAGTACATAATATGTGATCTGGCGCGAAGGACCCGCGCCGCCACCCCGTACTCCGAAGGGAGATCGACATGACTACCGCAAGATTCGAACGCAGCCGCGACGCACTCGTCAAGGACTTTTCCGACGTGCTCGTGGAAGCGGAAACGCTGCTCAAGCAGGCCTCCAAGGAGACCGGCGAAAAGGCCACCGACCTGCGCACGCAGGTCGAGGCGAAGCTCCGCTCGGCGAAGCTCCGGCTGCAGGAGCTTCAGGACGACGCGATCGACAGCGCCAAGGCGGCGGCGCGCGTGACCGACGATTACGTGCGCGACAATCCCTGGCAGGCAATCGGCGTCGCGGCGGCGATCGGCTTCCTGGTCGGGTTAGTCATCAGCCGCCGGTAGCGGCCCGTGCCCGAACCCGGCGCAGAGCGGCCTGCCGCGGGACTCGGCGGCGCGCTCTCCGGTCTCGCCGCGACCACGGTCGCGATGCTGCGCACGCGCCTCGAGCTGGCGACGGTCGAATTCGAGGAGCAGCGCGAGCAGACGAAGATCATGCTGGTGCTGGTCGTGATCGCGACGGTCTTTTCTTGCTTCGCGCTGGTCGCGCTGTCCGTGCTCGTGGTCGCCCTGCTCTGGAACAGCTATCCGTTCGCCGCGCTCTGCGGCGTCGTGCTCGCCTACGTCGTCGTCGCCGCTCTCGCGTTGTTCGCACTCCGGAAGAATGCGAAAGAGCACGGGCGGCCGTTCGCGGCTACGCTCGCGGAGCTCGAACGGGACGCCGAAGCGCTGCGGAGGGACCCGTGAATCGGTCGTTGCGGAGGCTCTCGGCGCGCAAGCAGATGCTGCTGGCGGAGCTTCAGTTGCAGCGCATGCAGCTCAGCCTGTACGCCGGCGACGCGCGCGCGGCGCTGCGCCCCGCCGGATTGATCGGTGGCGCCGTCGCGCGCCCTGCGGCGGTGATCGCGCTGGTCGATGGCATCGCGCGGCTGCTCGGCTGGCACCGGCTCGCGCGCGTCGTGCGCCTCGGCGCAATCGCGCTCGCCGTGTATCGCATCGCGCGCGTGTGGCGCCCACGGCAGCGGGAGGCGTCGTTGCCTTCGTAAGCCGAGAGCGAATCCCGGGACCAATGCGTTCACGCACCGCGGCCCCTACAGCCCCAACTCCCTCCACAACGCATCCACGCGGCGCTTGACCGCCTCGTCCATCGCGATCGGCCGGCCCCAGGTGCGCTGCGTTTCGCCCGGCCACTTGCCGGTCGCGTCGATCCCCATCTTGCTGCCCAGCCCCGCGACCGGCGAGGCGAAGTCGAGATAGTCGATCGGCGTGTTCTCGACGATCAGCGTGTCGCGCGCCGCGTCGACCCGCGTGGTGAGTGCCCAGATCACTTCCTTCCAATCGCGAACGTTCACGTCGTCGTCGGTCACGATGATGAACTTGGTGTACATGAACTGGCGCAGGAAGCTCCACACGCCGAACATGACGCGCTTGGCGTGCCCCGGATACTGCTTTTTCATGCTCACGACGGCCAGCCGATACGAGCACCCTTCCGGCGGCAGATAGAAGTCGGTGATCTCCGGGAACTGCTTCTGCAGCAACGGCACGAACACTTCGTTGAGAGCCACGCCGAGCACCGCCGGCTCGTCGGGCGGCTTGCCGGTGTAGGTCGAGTGGAAGATCGGATCGCGGCGCATGGTAATGCGCTCGAGCGTGAGCACCGGGAAGCGCTCGACCTCGTTGTAGTAGCCGGTGTGGTCGCCGAACGGGCCTTCGGCGGCGGTCTCGTAGCCGGTAGGGTCCTGCGCGTCCGGATGGATGAAACCCTCGAGCACGATCTCGGTCGACGCCGGCACCTGCAGCCCATGCGTGATGCACTTGACGATCTCGGTGCGCGCGCCGCGCAGCAATCCCGCGAACTGATATTCGGACAGGGTATCCGGTACCGGGGTCACCGCCCCGAGGATCGTCGCCGGGTCAGCGCCCAATGCGACCGCGACGGGAAACGGCGTGCCCGGCGAGGCGAGCGCATGATCGCGGAAGTCGAGCGCGCCGCCGCGATGCGGCAGCCAGCGCATGATGACCTTGTTTCTCGCGATCACCTGCTGGCGGTAGATGCCGAGGTTCTGCCGAGCCTTGTTGGGCCCGCGCGTCACGGTGAGGCCCCAGGTGATCAGCGGCGCGACATCTCCGGGCCAGCAGGTCTGCACCGGCAGGCGCGCGAGATCGAGCTGCGCGCCCTCCCATACGATCTCCTGGCACGGCGCGGAGGAGCGCTCCTTCGGCGCCATGTGCATCACCTGCATGAACACCGGCCGCGTGTTTTGCCACGCGTCCTTCAATCCTTTTGGCGGCTCTGGTTCCTTGAGAAACGCGAGGAGCTTACCGACTTCGCGCAAGCTCGCGACCGATTCCTCGCCCAGGCCCAGCGCGACCCGCAGCGGCGTTCCGAACAGATTGCACAGCACGGGAATCGCGTGCCCTTTCGGCTTCTCGAACAGCAGCGCGGGCCCGGCGGCCTTCAGCACGCGATCGCAGATCTCGGTCATCTCCAGCCGCGGATCGACCTCGACGGGGATTCGCTTCAGCTCGCCGCGGTGTTCGAGTTGCGCGAGGAAGTCGCGGAGATCGGCGTATTTCATCGAGTCCGCAATGAAGTCAGCCGCTCAGTTTGCGAGGATCATGTGTGTCGGCAGACGCCTCCTGTGCTGCGGCGACGGCAGACACGCGGTTACGGACGTTGAGCACATCGAATATGGTCGCGACGTGGGTTTTCACCGTGCCTTCGGTGACGTTCAGCTCACGTGCGATCATCTTGTTCGACAAGCCCTTGGCCAGCAACGCGAATACCTCCCGCTGCCGCTGACTGAGGAGGTCCAAGCGTCCCCCCGCACCGGCCTGTTTGGGTGCGGTTCCTTGCGCTATCGCCGGCTGCGCAGCGACCGGCGCCGTTTCGCCCGCATCGAGCAGCTGCATCAATTCCGACGGGAGATAGCGCCCGCCGGCCAGCACGAGTCGGATCGCCTGCAGCGTAACCTTGGCCATCGCGGTCTTCGGAATGAAGCCCACCGCACCCGCGCGCAGCACCGCCCTCGCGTCTGCGAGGGGATCTGCGCCCGAAAGTACGACGATCGGAACCGTCGGATAGCTCTGACGCAGCAGGCCGATCGTCCGCGCACCGTCCATGCCAGGCATCGCAAGGTCGACCAGCGCAAGGTCGAGATCGTCATTGGCCTCAAACATGCGCTGCAGCGATTCGGCATCCCACGCCTCGACGAAATGGACGACAGCATCGAGCTCGGCGAGCTCATTGCGCAGGCCGGAACGGATCAATTCGTGATCGTCAGCGAGCAATATCTTCATCGGGGAAACCCGTGTCGGTCTGTCTGCGCGTCGTCCATGCAAAGTGCGTCACCACGGCCCGAAGCTTGGCGGGAGATACCGGCTTGTGCAGGAGAGGGTAGCCTGCTGCCTTTGCCGCCTGGATCGTCTCCGGCCGCGTGTCGCCGGAAATCAAGATACCTGAAATAGGCGCGCTCGTCAGCGCAGTCAGTTTTGACAACACATCGATGCCGTTCTGGTCGCCGGGGAGCCACAAATCGCAAAAAACGAGGACCGGTTTGTCGGCGAAGGTCATCAATGCCGCTTGCGCGCTGCCGCCATCCTCGGCCGTCTTCACTTCACAACCGAGTTCCTCGAGCAAGGCTCGATGCCCGGAAAGCACCAGTGGGTCGTCGTCCACGACAAGCACCGCAAGCGACGACGCCCGAGGCCGCTCCATGATCTCAGGCGGCTCGGCCGGCGTCACAACGTCCGCCTCTTCGCCACACGGCACGCTCAACGAGAAAACCGACCCGCGACCGGGCGCGGAGCGAACCCAGACCTTCGTCCCGAGTAACCGCGCCAGCCGCGACACGATCGCCAGTCCGAGACCAAGGCCCAAACTGCGATCGCGCGCGACATTGCCTATCTGATAGAACTCCTCGAAGATATCCTTCTGCCTGTCCGAAAGGATCCCGATACCGCTGTCGCGCACTTCGATCAGGATATCGGCGCCGCGACGCCGGCCGCAGATCATCACCGTACCCTCGTTCGTGTAGCGTATGGCATTCGCGACGAGATTAGCGAGGAGGCGGTGCAATAGCAGTTCGTCGCTGACGACAACGGCATGCGTCGGACGGACATGCAAACGGAGACTCTTCTTTTCCGCGGCGTCGAAGTACTCCGCCGCGACCTGGGCGAAGAAGCGGTCGAGCTGAAACGGCCGCGGTTCGGCGCGCAGTGTTCCGGAATCGAGCCGCGAGATATCGAGCAAGGAATCGAACAGGCGCGCCATCACGGCGACCGCCTGCGCCAGATCGTCGACCATCGGCTGGAGCTCGGCACCCTTCGTACGCCGCTGCAGAGTTGCGGTGAACAGACCGATCGCGTGCAGCGGCTGCCGCAGGTCGTGACTGGCTGCCGCGATGAAGCGCGATTTGGCGTTCGTCGCCTGTTCCGCGGTCTCCTTCTGCGCGATCAGCGCGCGCGTCGCTCCCTCGATTCTCCCTTCCAGCTCCCGCGCGTCGGCCTGCAAGCGAGCTGCCATCTGGTTGAAGCCCTCGCTCAAGGTGCGGAACTCGCCGCCGCCAACAGTCGAGAGAGGCGCCACGCGTCTCCCGCGACCCAGCTCGGCCATTGCTCCGGCCAAGCCGCGAATGGGCCGGATGACGCTGTTGCCGATCGCGATGGCGAGCGCGACTGCGAGAAGCACGCCCGCACAGCCGAGTGCGAGCCCGTTAAGCAGAAGGCGTCGTTGCTGCACCCGGGTTGTGGTGCGCGACATCGCCACCGTGATCTCGCCGATTTTCATCGGTGCGCTGGCCTCGTGCATCTGTTCCGGCAGGTCTACGGTTGCCAACCACGTTTCCATGACCAGCTCCGTGAACCGCACCGACTCGGCAGTCTGCACATCGCTCGGACCACTGCGCGCCAGCGGTTGCCCCTGCGCGTCGGTGATCGTCACGCTCTCGACATCCATCTCGCGGGCCGCCGCGTCGGTCAATCGTTGCAGCGCGGCGCGGTCGCCCGCGAACAAGGCGAACTCGGCGCCCGGTGCGAGCTGCCGCGCTATCGATCTTCCATGTTGTGCGAGCGAGACATCGACTTCGGCAATGCTCGAATAAGTAAAATAGGTCACGAGCGAAAGCAAAATCAATACGCTCGGGGTCAGCGCCAGAAAGAGCACGCGAGCGCGAATTCCCCACCGTCTCACGGTGTCCTCCCGAACGTCGGAATGTCGCTTGCCGAGCGTCGCGGGATCGATTCGCCGACGCCGTCGCCACGGGCCGCCAGAGCGGCTGCGAGTGTCGCCTCCTCCTCGATGCGCAGTCCCAGCGAGCGCGCCACGCTGAAATTCACGCGCACGGTGAAGTACTTTGGATACTGCGGCGCAGGCAGATCGAGCGCGCCGGCCAACATACGGCTGACAATCTCCGCGCCCTGTTTCCCCTGTTGACTTGGGGTCGAGAATAACGCCAGCAGCGCCCCCGCCTTGGCCATTCCTTCGGAAAAGCCGATAACCGGGACTTGCGCACGATAGCTCGTCAGCAGCAATCCATACGCCGTCGCTGCATTGACCGCCACCGGATCGGGAAGCGCGAGCAGCAAGTCGCTCTCGGGCAGCACTTTCTGCAGCGCGCCATAGACGCCGGACGCCTCGACGACCTCGGCGAACTTGGGCACGAGAGCGCGCTCGCGGGCCTTCTCGCGGAACTCGTCCTTGAGCAGCTCCGAACTTGGGCCGAGGATGACGCCCACGCGAACCTTGTCGGGAAGTGCGATCCGGATCAAGTCCAGCTGACGCGACAACGGCTGGTCGATGAACACTGCGGACAGCCGACGCTCGCGCCCACTTGTCGGGGACGGTCTCAGCCGCTCATAGCTCTGTCGCGGGATCAGGAGACACAGCGTCAGCGGAGGCGCCGCCAGCATCGCCTCGTGTGCAACCGTGGCCTGTGCCGCCGACAGGCCAACCGTCACGACCAACTCCGTGCCCGCGAATACCGTCGCGTCGCCGCTGGCGACGTGCTGTGCTGTTACAGCATTGATGCGGATGCGTCCTTCCCGCACTGGCGCGACTCGCGCACGTAGTTCCCCGACCACCTCCTGGTAGCTCGCCGATTCGTCGCTCAACACGACGACCAACTGCGCCGCGCTGCTCATCGCGACCGCCCAGAGCAGAATGGCCGACCAACAAACGGACAAGCCACGCAGCCAGCGGTGGGCGAAACGAGAGATCACAGCGGGCAATCGCCCGGCTCGAGCTCGATGGCGCGCGACCCTGCGACGATCATAGCTTGAGGCTGAAAGTCAGCCACGCCCGCCGTTGGGCGACGTCGTCGTGGCGGTATTCGGTGTAATGATTGTTGAACAAGTTTTCCACGGCGAGGGCGATCTCTCCGTTGCCCTTGCCGAACGGCAACTGCTTGGCAAGGCGCAAATCGACGCGGCAGAAGCCACGCTGCGGTTCGCTGAAGCCGCTGGCCTTGAACGCGCTTTGCCCATGCACAGCGACACTTGCGTCCCAGGAGCCGCCAAATCGGTGCGAAACAAGCGCGTGCACGGTGTTGCGCGGGGCGGACGTCGAATAGGTGTCGAAACGATCCGCGCTTCGGGTCTCCACGTGCGCGGCCGTCGCCCAAAGCGAAGTCTCCTGCGACGGATGCCAGGTGAGCTGCGCTTCGATGCCATGCTGTCGGGCATCGTCACCGTTCACGGCGTTGCGCGGAAATGCCGTCGCCGGGAAACTATTCTGTTCGCCGACCAGATCGATCAGGTCGTGGACGGTGTCGTAGAACAACTTCAGATCGACCGTCGCGTGCTGCTCCGGCCACTCGCCGACATAACTCAGTTCACGGGAAAGTATCGATTCCGGGCGCAGGCTGCCGGACGTCGCAGTCGCCTTGCCGCCGGGGGGGCCGATGATCACGATGCTTTGGACCTTTTCTTCGATCAGCGTCGGCGTGCGCAACGCCTTCGAGACGCCGATCCGGAGAACGTGATTGGGTGCGAAACGGTAATTGACCGCCACTTGCGGCGCAGTGTCCCTTCCGGTCAGATTGTTGTGCTCGATCATCGCTCCGGCGTTGACGAGTAGCTTGTCCGTGACGCGCCATTCGACGTGACCGAACAGGCGCTGCACGCGGAGCCGTCCGGTGTCGGGTAGAAGCAGCGGAGCCTCGGCGAGATCCTCGCGCGCGCTGGCGCCCCAAACCCAGCGCAAGTTCTGGCCAGTGCTCAAAGTCTGCTGAAATTCGAGGTCGGCGCGCCGAACGGTGCTCCCATCGTCAAGCAAGAAGCGCTCGTTGTTGAACTCCGGCAGCGGATCGGTGAGAAACCGATCGTTCAAATTGAAGTGATAGTAGTACGCCTGGATCGAGAATCCGTTGTCTGCGTCGAGGCTGCGCTCCCAGTTCAGTTGCGCGTAATAGGTGTCGATCCGGGCCTTCCGCGTCGGATCATCAGGCCCTCTGAACCCGACGCCGTTGGTGCCCGTGGTCCCGCCGGCTTGCAACATCAGCGTGTCCGCACGACCGATCTGCCAATCGGCCCGAGCGTTGGCGTAGTCGCGGCTGCGGCGATCCGGGATGTTCGGAAAGCCGTCGTCCGCCCGATGGCCGACGGTGAAGCGGTAGTCGACGCTTCCCGCGGCATTACCCAAGCGGACCTCGCCGTCGCGGATGCCATTGTTGCCGGCGCTGATGCTGCCGCTAACGCCGCGCTCCTGCGAGGCGTGCTTGGTGATGAAGTTGATCGTCGCCATGAACGCGCCGATGCCGTGCGTCGCGTTGCTCGGACCACGGATGACTTCGATGCGATCGACATCGTCCAGCGCAAGCGGCAAGTCGTTCCAGTCGACACCGCCGAGCGTTGCGTTGTTGATCGATCGACCGTCGATCAGCACCTGCAGGCGCGAGAAGAATTCACGCCCGAGGCCGTGATAGTTGACGATGGGCTGGAGGCCTTTGACATACGTGACGTAGCTGACGTTGAAGCCGGGCACCAGGCGGAACAGCTCGGCGAATTCGCGCGCGCCGGAGGCCTTGATCATTTCCTGATCGATGACCGTGACCGCCTGGGGCGTCTCGGTCACATCCTGGCGCAGCCGCGATGCCGACAATACCGTCGGAAACTCCGTCAGGAATTCCCGCTCCGAAAGCTCTTCGGCCCGTGTCGATCCGCAGCACCAAGACACGCAAAGCAGCGCGCAGCCGATCGGAGCGATCCTGGCTCGCAACATGTTCCTCCCCAGCCGAGGTCGCTGGCGGCGGCGCGGCCTGCGCCAAATGCCCGCGTTTCCGACCGTGACCTCGTGGCCGATTGGAGTCCGGCATCTGACAGCTTGTCAATAGCTGCGGCGTCGCTCCTACTTCATAGCTATGCAGAAAGTAATAACGGCTCTCTCCCGGTGACTCGATAATGCGGACACGGACTCGTATATAGGCAGTCCTGCAGATTGTTCCTCGATCGCGTGCGGCCTATAAATGGGATCGACATGAAGGGAGAGACAATCATGTGTCGACCTGCAGCGCGGCTGGCTCGGGTATCCGTTGTCTTGCTGATCGGCGCCGCCGTGTCAGGTTATTGCCTTGCTCAGCCCTCGCCCGGCCAGGGCGTGCTTGCGCAGGCGGCGTCGGCGTCCTGGGTCCTGACCGGCAATCTCAACACGGCCCGTTTCGGTCACACGGCGACGTTGCTGGCCAACGGCAAGGTGCTCGTCGTCGGGGGCAGCGGGACCGTGAGGCCGTACGTGCTCGACAGCGCGGAGTTGTACGACCCCGCCACCGGTGCGTGGAGCGTCACGGGCCATCTGAACATCGCTCGAGTCACATTCACGGCAACGCTGCTGCCCAACGGCAAGGTCCTGGTGGCGGGAGGGGGTATCAACGACGCGAGCGTCAATGGCGAAACCGACACCGCAGAACTTTACGACCCGGGCACAGGGATATGGAGCCTCACGGGCAAGCTGACGACGATACGTTCAGGCCACGCGGCGACGCTGCTTCAAAACGGCAAGGTCCTGGTCGCGGGCGGGTTCAACTCGGACATTTTAGGCTCGGACACGATCGACAGCGCCGAGTTGTACGATCCGGCATCCGGCACGTGGAGTCCGACCGGGGCCCTCATCGACGCCCGGTACGGGCATACGGCGACGCTGCTTCCAAGTGGGAAGGTCCTGGTGGTCGGAGGATCGAACGATGGTGATCTCGACTTCGCCCTAGCTACCGCGGAGCTGTATGACCCGGTCTCCGGCACATGGAGCAGCACCGGCAGGCTCAGCACCTCTGTTATCTTTCACACCGCGACATTGCTGCCGAGCGGGAAGGTCCTGGTCGCCGGAGGGTATGAACCGCGCTTCTCCTCAGGCATTTCGAATCCAACTTCTCTGGACAGGTCGGAACTCTATGACCCTGCCACCGGAGCGTGGAACCTGACCGGCAGCCTCAACACTGCACGTCACTCGCACACGGCCACGCTCCTCCCGAACGGAATAGTCCTGGTCGCGGGAGGCTACGACTGGAATTCCCGTTCGAATCTCAACAGCGCGGAGCGGTATGCCCAGGATACCGCGAGTTGGGCCAGCACCAGCAGCCTCAACGCGGCACGCTACGCCCACACCGGGACGTTGCTGCCCGATGGCCGGGTCCTCGTCGCCGGAGGCGCTATCGGGAACCCAACAATCTTTCTCGACAGCGCGGAGCTTTATCAGCCTGAGATCGTGGCGGCAAACAATTCGTATCGCATGACCGCTCTGTTCTCCGACCAGGCCGGCCTCTATCAGTACATCCAGCTCCGGAATTTGTCTGGATCCGGCCCGAACCAGTTTGCCGGCTTCACATTGACGATCACCTTGCGTAGCGGAGTCGTCAAGCAGTTCAAATTTCCCAACGATCCGGGAACCGGTACTCAGCCTTTGTGCATCGCAACGGCGAACGTGTGGCCTACGCCCTCCGACCTCGACTTCGTCATTCCCAACGGTTTCGTGCCCACCGATGGCGGCACGATCGATTTCGCCGGCGTCGATTCGTGGACCTTCGGACCGCTTGCCGCGAGTGGCAGCTCCTCTTTGAGCCGCAACGGCAATGTGTCTGCGAGCGGTCTCATGGAGTGTTCCAAGTTCTCCGCCGGGCTGACCGTGCCTATCGATCCCGTCATCGAGTACTACAGCGCCGCGCTGGATCACTACTTCATCAGCGCATCGCAACCCGACCTCGATGCCTTGGACTCGGGCCGCATTCCTGGCTGGAAGCGCACGGGATATGGCTTTTCGGCATGGATCACGCGCGCCTTCGACCCACTCGGCGGCTTCAGCGCGCCACCCAATCTTCTCGACGTGTGCCGCCTCTACATTCCGCCCGTCGATGGCGACTCTCACTTTTTCTCCGCTTCGGCGGCCGAATGTGCGGCAGCACAGGCGCGATATCCGGAGTTCGTCTTCGAAACGGCATCGGCGTTTCTGGCAACGTTGCCGGACATGAATACCGGCGCGTGCCCCGCGGGGCAAACGCCTGTCTATCGAGTGTGGAATGGCCGTGCCGACTCGAACCACCGCTATACAACATCACTGGACGTGCGCAACCAGATGAAAGCGCGCGGCTATATTGCGGAAGGCTACGGACCGGACGCGGTTGCGATGTGCGTTGCAGGAAATATCTGAACCAGGCACAACGAGATGATCATGGACCTTCGACATATTCGCACGAATTCCATTGCGTTGATCATGATCGCTGTTGCCTGTGTCACGGCCAGCGCTGCGCCGCCCACGTTTCAGATTACGCAGCTGTTCTCGAATCTCGATGGCAGCATGCAATTCGTCCAGCTCACCGAGACCGCCGGGTTGAACGGCCAGCAGCATTTCGCCGGGTTGACCCTGACAAGCACTCACAATGGAATCGGCAAGCAATACACGTTTTCGCACGATCTTCCGACATATCAGACGGCGCATATGTCGATTGTGGTCGCCGCAACGCTGGCGTACGGAAAACTGCCGGTGCAAGGCGGGGGGTTTAGCTACTGGTGCTGCTACCTGCCCGATTTTGCCGACATGCCAGCCCGGTTCCTCGCCACCGACGGCGGATCAATTAATTTTGCCGGCGCCGACCAGGTGACCTATGCCAGTCTGCCAACCGATGGCCGGAACGGGCTGTATCGCGATGGAACCGTTCGCGCAACGGCTCTGCGGGCGTCACCACCAAACTGCCAGCAGCTACCCGTCTGCGTGGCGGGCACATATGCGATGTTTCCGGAGGCAGTCAACGCAATCGAGTATTACAACCCTGACCGCGATCACTACTTCTACTCGGCTTCCGCACCGGACATCGACGCGCTCGACTCGGGACAATTCCCAGGATGGCAGCGAACCGAGATGAGCTTCGCGGTTACGGCTGGGCCGTCCGGGTGGTATGGCCTTAACGCAGCTGTGTGCCGCTTCTATATCCCTCCGGCGGAGGGTGACTCGCACTTCCTCTCAGCCTCTGCCGACGAGTGCGCGCAGGTGCGCGATCGATTCCCGGAGTTTGTGCTGGAAACCGATGCGGCCTTCTACGTCTCGCTCCCCGACCAGTCAACGGGCCAATGCCCGGCGGATCCCACGTTGGACGGTCTTAACTTCCAACTTCCCGTGTTTCGTCTGTGGAATCAGCGCGCCGATACCAACCACCGTTACACCACGAATATTGCCCTTCGCAACCTGATGGTCCAACGCGGCTATGTTTCCGAGGGTTACGGCCCGAACAGCGTCGCATTCTGCGTGCAAGCGAGTATCGCGCTGTGAGAGTCTCTCCTTGAACACAATCTCCGCAGAATCCCTGAGGGCGGCGATTCGCGCCGAGCGTTTCGGTTTCGATGCGCGGTCGCGACGTGCGCGTGAGGTCATGAACCCGGCTAAGCGGCCTCTTCCTACCATCAGACGTAACGAGCCGGTCGTATCCGGGTCCAAATCTCGTCCGAATGGAGGGGGACGGTGATCACCACAAGATCCGCGCGCAAGCAGAAGCCCAACCACGTCGCCCAATCGACCAACGGCACCGAGTCCTTGACGGACGCCTGAAAAATGACAACTTCAGACACGCGCGCGGCACGTATCGGCTTGGCCGCGCTCGTCGTGAGTGTCGGCGGATGGGTTGTCGCGGCGCGGTTCGAACAAAGGGTGGTGCGTGCTAGGCGATCAAGAGTCGAACAGCCTGCGAGTGAAGGAGACAAACCCAAGCGGGCGCAGCTCGCCGACGATGCGATTTGGGCGAAAACGTCGACCGGACGAGCATTCGCTCTCGTTGATCACACGGGCGTGCGGCGCTCGCTCGGCGATTTCCGCGGAAAATTGGTGGTGCTGTACTTTGGGTATACCTCTTGCCCCGACGTCTGCTCAATCGATCTGTTCTACATCGCCGAGATGGTGCGGGGCTTCGGCACCACGGGCGACCAGATTCAACCCGTGTTCATCACCATCGACCCCGAGCGCGACACGCCGGATGACCTCAAGCGCTACATTCCCTACTTCCATCCGCGATTCATCGGCCTCACCGGCAGCGCGGAGGAGATACGCGGCGTTGCTGATCAGTACAAGGTGTACTTCGCCAAGGCCCCGGTCAGCGGTTCACCGAATTACATGATGAATCACAGCGCCAATATCTTGCTGCTCGATCGCCAGGGGAAGTTCCTCGGCTCGTTTCGATCGGGCACCAAGGCGGGTCGGCTCACGGAAGGGATTCGCGCGCACTTGCGCTGAGGGGCAATACCCGCAGCCAACCCTGGCGGCAGAGGCTTCGTGGCTGCGCCGCACCGCTTCTGCGGTCCAAAACCGGCCAAAATCGCCGAATGTGTCGGGCGACGGCGACACCTGCCGTCGTATCGACGCCACAGTGCCCTCGGGACGCGGTATTATCCGCGCCCGCGGCTGGACCGTCGCAACCGCCAGCCGCTATGCTGATCTGCGTGGGCTCCTCGATGGAGCCCGCGTCGCCCGAGGAGACCACCGCTTGCGAATCGCCGCGGCCGCGTTCAAGGCCTGGTTGGGAATCGTCGCCCTGTCGTGGGCGACGACGGGCTTTGCCGCGTCCGCCGGAACCGCATCGCCGGGCCTCCCCCAGCACCTCCCCGTGACGAACGCGAAGCACGCGGAGTCGATCGAGCTGTCGCGACAACAAAGCAACCTGGCCGGCACCTGCGGCGGCAGCGCCTTCGATGTGAACACGCTCATCCAGGTGGACACGCTGGCCTCCGCCGACGTCAAGGTCACCGCGCCCGGCGTCGGCCTGATCGAGGAGTTCACCGACGAGACCGGCACCAACATCGGGCCCTACTCTGCCACCTATCCGACGTTCCACATTCTCGCGTTCGGCGGCGGACTCGCGCCGAATACGCCGATCACGATCACGATCACGACCTACTCCGGTCCCAACCTCAGTGGCAAGGTCACCTTCGTGAGCTCGCTCGTATTCAACTGCACGACCGGCGCCATTCAGGCTCCGGTAGGCACGGGTGGGGTGGGCGAACCGATCCCGTCGCTTTCGCCGTTTGGACTCGCCGCGACGACAGCGCTGCTCGCGCTACTCGGCGCGGCGGTGCTACGCCGTCCCGTGCGGCGACGCAGCGCGCGGCGTTAGCTCGTCGAAGCGTTTCCTCCGTCCAACTAGGCCAGCCACCGCGGCCAGCTCCGCACCGACCGTGCCGCGTGTTCGGTTTGCGTGTCGCCGGCCTCTCCGCTTCCGGGGTCGCATCCCCGCGCTGCGCGGGGCGACCGGCGAGGTGGAGCGAGGCTCCACGAGCGGATGCGAGTGGAGGCGACCCGAGCCGGGCGCAATGGCCGACAACGCGACGCAAGAACTTCGCGCGACCGAACCGGAGGCCCCTGCTTCCCCCTCTGGCGTCCTATTGCTGCGCGCGGAAGGCGTAGTCCGCGACGGTCCCGGCGAAGATGGCCAGCCCCAGCCAATGGTTGCCGAGGAACGCGCGGAAGCACCCGGCGCGCTCGCGCTTGCGAATAAGCCACAAGTGCCACAGCGCGAGCAGCGACGCGACGAGCACACCCGCGTAGAAGAACGGTCCCAGGCTCTGCGCGCGCCCGATCCACATCAGCAGTGCAAGATAGACCGCGTAGCAGAGCATGACCGCAGGCACGTCGAAGCGGCCGAGGGCGATCGCGGAGGTCCGCAAGCCCAGCTTCAGGTCGTCGTCGCGATCGACCATCGCGTATTCCGTGTCGTAGGCGACGACCCAGAAAAAATTGGCGCCGAATAGCCACCAGCCCGCCGCCGGAACCGTTCCGTACACGGCGGCGAAGGCCATCGGGATGCCGAACGAAAACGCGATCCCAAGGAACGCCTGCGGCAGCGCGAAAAAGCGCTTGAAGAACGGATATGCGATCGCGATCCCGAGCGCTGGAATAGAAAGAAGAATCGTGAACCTGTTGAAGCGCACGATCAGCAGGAACGCGCACAGCGCGAGCGCGGCGCTGACGACCAGCGCTTCCCACGGCTCGATCTCGCGCCGCGCCAGGGGTCGGCTTGCCGTGCGCTCGACGTGCGCGTCGAAGTCGCGATCGGCGTAGTCGTTCATCGCACAGCCCGCCGAACGCATCAGCAGCGTGCCGAGCACGAAAATCCCGATGATCACCCACGACGGCGCGCCCGAGGTCGCGATCCATAGCGCGGTCAGCGTCGGCCACAGGAGCAGCAGCGTGCCGATCGGCTTGTCGAGGCGGATCAGCCGCTCGTACGCGTCGAGGCGCGCGGCGATCTTCTCCCAGCGTGTTTGCGGCGGCGTGGCGGCGCCGTCCCTGTTCATAGCGGCAGCGGAATCTGCTTTTTCAGCTCGCGCGGCGCAACTTCGGCGAGCAGGACCGCCGGCGTCGGATAGCGCAGCCGTACGCGCAGCTCGCGTTTCATGCGCGTGTTGGACAGCCGCCGCGACTCGCTCATGAACGACAGCAACAGCGGCGCGATGCGTGTCTCCGCCTCCTCCCACGACACGCGCGGCGGACGCGGCAGCTGGAACGCGTCGGCGACCGCGTCGAACCAGTCGCCCATCCGCAGCTCCGCGTCGTCGGAGACGTTGTAGGCGCGGTTCGGCTTGCCGAGGAACAGGGCGGCCACCGTCGCGCGCGCCAGATCGTCGGCATGAACGTGGTTGGTGAAAACGTCGTCCTCGGGCCGAAGCACCGGCGTGCCTTGCTTCAAGCGGTCGAGCGGAAGACGCGTTTCGGCGTAAATGCCCGGCGCGCGCAAGATCGCCAGCCGGACGCCGTAGCGCTTCGCCCAGCGCCGCAGGCGATCCTCGGCCGCGACCCGGCGGCGGGCGCGCGGCGTCTGTCCGCGGCGCGGTCGCGCTTCGGTCACGTGCGCACCCGCGCAGTCGCCGTAGACGCCGCTGGTACTGATGTAGACGAACCGCTGCGGTATAATCCGCGCCTTTGTCAGCGCCGCGATGAGCCGCGCGGTGCGCGGGTCGTCGCGGCCCTCGCCGGGCGGCGGCGCGAAATGCAACACGGCGAATGGCGCAGCGCGCAGGCGATCGAGGCTGTGATAGCGGTCGAGGTCGCCGACGATCGGGACGATGCCGCGCTGGCGAAGCTTGACGATGTCTTCCGGCCGGCGCGTGAGCCCGTAGAGGCGGACCCGGCCGCGCAGAAGCCCGGCGGTGCGCAGGGCGATGTCGCCGCAGCCAATCAACAGTACGCGTATCACTCTGGTGCCCTGCGCGGAACGACCCTGCCAGCCAACGAATCGATGCCGTTCCAGATTACCATAAAACCCAGCGGGCACAGCTTTGCCTGCGACGACGGCGAGACCGTGCTCGCCGCGGCGATGCGCGCCGACCTGATGATTCCCTACGGTTGCCGCAACGGCGCCTGCGGCACGTGCAAGGGAAAGATTCTCGACGGCGCGGTCGACTACGGCGCGCACCAGCCGGGGACGCTCACCGATGCGGACAAGGCGCAAGGGCTCGCGCTCTTCTGCGTCGCCAAGCCGAAGACGCCGCTCACGATCGAAGTGCGCGAAGTGCGGCGCGCCGGCGACATCCAGATCCGCAAGCTGCCCTGCCGGATCGAGAAGATCGACAAACCCGCGCCCGACGTCGCGATCGTAGCGCTCAAGCTGCCCGCCAACGAGCGGCTGCAATACCTCGCCGGGCAGTACATCGATCTGATGCTCAAAGACGGCCGGCGGCGCAGCTTCTCGATCGCGACCGCGCCCGAGGACGACTCGCTGCTCGAGCTGCACATTCGCCACGTGCCCGGCGGCTATTTCAGCGGCGCGCTCTTCAACGAGTACAAGGGCCGCGAGATCCTGCGCTTCGAAGGGCCGCTCGGAACGTTCTACCTGCGCGAGGATTCCGACAAACCGATCATCCTCGTCGCCGGCGGCACCGGCTTCGCGCCGATCAAGGCCGTGATCGAGCACGCGCTGCACCACGACGTGCAGCGGCCGATGGTCCTCTACTGGGGCGTGCGCAGCTTGCGCGATCTCTACCTGCCCGATCTGCCGGGAAGCTGGCAGGCGAAGCACCGCGACTTCCGCTTCATTCCGGTGCTGTCCGATCCGTTGCCCGAAGACCACTGGCCGGGCCGCACGGGCCTCGTGCACAAGGCGGTGATGACGGACTTCCCGGATCTGTCCGGCTATCAGGTCTACGCCTGCGGCGGGCCGGCGATGATCGACGCCGCGAGGCGCGATTTCACGACGCAGTGCGGCCTGCCGGCGGAGGAATTCTTCGCCGACTCGTTCACTTACGCGGTGCAAGCGGAAGCGCCGGCGTAGGCGACCGCATGCGCGACAGCCCGGAATCCTGGGGCCGGCTACCTGGGACCAAACAGGCGAGTGCGACGCTCTGGGCGCGGACCGATCCGTTGCCAGGGCCCGACGCGACGACGATACTTCCGTATGGACAGGGCCGCAGCTATGGCGACAGCTGTCTCAATGCCCAAGGCCTGGTCCTGGCGACTCACCGACTGGATCGATTCATCGCGTTCGACCCGGTCGCAGGGACCATCACCTGCGAGGCCGGGATCACGCTCGCCGAGATCATCGACGTTTGCCTGCCGAAGGGGTGGTTCCTGCCGGTTGTACCCGGAACACAATACGTGTCGGTGGGAGGCGCGATCGCGAACGACGTCCACGGCAAGAATCACCATCACGCGGGTACGTTTGGAAACCACCTCGCTCGCTTCGAGCTCTTGCGTTCGGGCGGCCAGCGGCTTCTCTGCTCGGAGCAGGATAATCCGGCTTGGTTCCGCGCGACGATAGGCGGGCTGGGATTGACCGGGCTGATCACCTGGGTGGAGCTGAAGCTGAGAAGACTCGTAAGCGCACTGGTCGAGGTCGAAGACATTGCGTTCACGAGCCTGGAAGAATTCCTCGCCTTGAGCAACGAATCGGACCGCGAATTCGAATACACCGTAGCCTGGTTCGATTGCTATTCGTACGCCGACGGGACGCTTCACGGTATCTTCAGCCGCGCGCGGCACGTCGACGAAGCCGACGGCACGTTGGCGGCAACACGCCCCGCGCCCCGACTCTCGGTTCCGTTCGACATGCCGGGATGGTTGCTCCGTCCAACGTTCGCGAGAATCTTCAACTCGATCTATCATGCCGCCAAGCGCGGGCGGGGCGAGCGACAAGTGCGCATCGAAGCATTCCTTTTCCCGTTGGATGCGATCCGGCACTGGAACCGGCTCTATGGGCGGGAAGGGTTCATGCAACTCCAGTGCGCGTTTCCCGATGCGACGAGCGCGGCGGGTGTTTCGCTTCTCCTGGAAACGATCTCGCGCCATCGGCAAGGTTCCTTCCTGTCCGTACTGAAACGCTTTGGCGCAAGAACGTCGCCGGGGCTGCTGTCGTTTCCCGTCTCCGGCATCACTGTCGCGCTGGACTTTCAGAACCGGGGTCCGAGCACTCGCGCGCTGCTGGCCGAATGCCACGAAGTCGTCATGGCGCACGGCGGCCGGATCTATCCCGCCAAAGACGCTTGCATGACTCCGCAGGTCTTCGATTCAGGCTACCCCGCGTGGCGTTCGCTGGTGCCGTACATCGATCCGCGGTTCGCGTCGAGTTTTTGGCGGCGTACCGCTGGCGCGGTCGGGACGTAGGCCGCTCGTGCCCGCGCACATCCTCATCTTCGGTGCAACGTCGGCGATCGCGCATGCGATCGGACGACGCTACGCCGCGCGGGGCGCAAACTTTGTGCTCGTGGGACGCGACCCAGGCAGAGTTCAGGCGAATGCGGCGGATTTGACCGTGCGCGGTGCGGCCAAGGCCGTGCCGGTCACCGCCGACCTGAATGACTCTACGCAACACAAGTCCCTGGTCGACCGCGCCGTGACCGAGCTTGGAAGCCTGGACATCGTGCTGATCGCGCACGGAGTGCTCCCCGATCAGCAGCGCTGCGAAAACGACTTCGACGAGCTTCGGCGCGTCATCGACACCAATTTTACCGGCGTGGTCAGTCTCGCATCCGTGGTCGCCGCACAGCTCGAGCGGCAGCGCCACGGGAGCCTGGTGGTGTTCGGCTCGGTCGCCGGCGATCGCGGCAAGCGCGGCAACTACGCCTACGGTGCGGCGAAGGCCGGCGTAGCGGTGTTCCTCGAGGGCCTGCACATCCGGCTACACGCGCAGGGTGTCAACGTCCTGACGGTCAAGCCAGGGTTCGTCGACACACCGATGACCACGCGCTTCGAGAAGGGCCCGCTCTGGGCGACGCCGGAACAAGTCGCGAAGGCCGTCTGCCACGCGATCGACCGGCGCAGGAGCCTCATCTACGTGCCGTGGTTCTGGCGCCCGGTCATGTTCGTCATCCGCGCTCTTCCCAGCGCGATATTCGACCGTTTGCAGATTTAGTGTACTAGCTCGCCAGAAACATGCACCCGCCGAGTCCTGCCAAGACGGCGTAGCTCGACCAGTCGGTTGTGGCGAAGAGGATCGGGTCGTCGTGCATCTCGCCGCGGGATGCATGAAGCCACATGCGGCTGATCCAGTAGAGCAGCAACGGAGAGAAGCCCCAAAGCCAACCGGGATGGGAGTAGAGCACCGCGATCTCCCGGCTATCCGTGTAGAGCGCCATGACCAGAACCGAAAGATAGCCGCTCGCGATCCCGAAGATCGCAACCAGCTCCAGATCGGATTGGCGATAGCCTCGCACCGGCACGGGGTCATTGGCGCGACGGTTGGCATGGATTTCCTCGAATCGCTTCAGCAACGCGAGGCTAAAGAAGAAGAACATCGAGAAAGCCAGCAGCCAAGTCGACATCGGCACGGCGATCGCCGCGGCGCCCGCGATCAGCCGTACTGTATACAGGGTCGCAAGCAGCAGCACGTCGACCACGGCGAAGCGCTTCAGCCACAGCGAGTAGCCTAGCGCCACGGCGGCATACACGCCCATCCAGGCAAGGAACGCGAGCGGTAGCGTGAGGGCTACGAGCACCGCTCCCGCAAGAAGCACCGGGATGGACCCGAGCCCTGCCCAGATGGACAGCTCCCCGCTGGCAAACGGACGACCGGACTTCGACCGATGCGCGCGATCGGCCTCCAGGTCGAGCAGGTCGTTGGCGATGTAGATCGCCGCGACGGCGAGGGACATTGCCAGGAAGGCTTGCAGGGCGCTTCCCCATGCCTGTGGATCGCTGATCTTGTGCGCCGTGACGAGAGGCACGAACAGCAGCACGTTTTTCACCCATTGGTGCGGCCGCATCGAGCGCACCAGTGCTGCGAACCTCCCAGTCACGTCACGCTCCGAGGCACGGTTGGTCGATCCTCGCCGGCAGGATCAGAGGTGCCGGATGCTCCTGATACCAGATGTCGACGCGCAGACGGAATGGCTTGTTCTGCAACCCGTTGACGGTCATCTCGTGCTTGCTGATCAACTGCCAGGCGGCGTCTTCACGGCCGAATAATTTTGCGGGGGAGGATGGCGCGTCGGCATTCTGCACAACCTGGGCGTAGTCGGCGAACGAAACCAGATCACCGCTGCTGCATCGGTGTCGATAGCTCACGAGAGACTCGAGCGCATATGCGTTGGGCAGATTGTAAGGCAGCGCGCCGCCGGTCAGCACGGCGATTCTCATCGGCCGGGCTTTGTTCACGGAAACGGTGTTCCAGTGCGCGTCGATTTCCCTTGCCGACGCTCGGACGGCGGCCAGGAACGGCTTGGTGTGCCTGGCACCGATGGTCGAGAATTCGTAGGTTTCGCTGCCGATCTCCTGCTTGCGCAACAGCAGGGAGAGATTCGGATTCTCGCTGAGATAGTACAGGCATGCCGCCAACAGCACCTGGTAGCCGAGGCACGCGTATACCCACACTGTTCGGGTTCGGTCGGCGTTCGCGCTCATTCCGCGCGCCGCACCTGCTCGCGACAGCAGCAGCACAAGCGACGGCAGGTAGGGCACGAAAAGCCGGTAGGCGTACATCATGTGCTTGTCGCCGGCGAGGATCGCATACCCCATCTCCAAAGCGGCGCCGGCCACGAGTATCCGGAACGCGGATCGCCGGTCGTCGCGCAGCGGCGTCCGCCTCCAGGAACGGAGCGCCGCTGCCGGTAAGACCAAAGCCAGGACGCCAAAGCTCAGAGCATACGCTGCACCGCGCATCACACCGCCGAAGGGCTTGTCTCCGGAAAATTTGACGTAGAACGAGGTCGGAAAAATGTCGCCGTAGTACGCGTAAGTGAACCCAATCCACGCCGACACGACCGCGGCGCAGCCGATCGCAACGCCGATCGTGCGCGCGTCGGTTCGGTAGCGCCAGAAGTACAGCGCGGCCGCCGGTGCGACGTACAACACGGCGTCGTAGCGCGTCAGAACCGCGACCGTTGCGAGGCCGATGATCTGCCATGCCCGCCGCCGGTCGTTCCCGGCGTTGGCCGAAAGGGCCAGCCACGTCAACCAGGAGCACGCACATAGCAGCAGCGGCGTTTCGAGACCGCCGATCGCCCAGAAGCAGACGAACGGCGACGCCAGCGTCAAGGCGAGAAACAGGAACCTTTCGGCAAGCGCGGCGTAGGCGCGGCGTGAAATGGCCACCAGCGTCCACGCGGTCAGTGCGGCCGCTGCGACTCGGTATGCGTCGACCGCGTCGTGGCTCACCGGATAGACGAACGCGAGCACGAGCGTCAGGAGCGGCGAGGTCACCGCGTTGATCCGCTCGCCCGGATTGAAGACCAGTCCGTGGCCGTCGTACAGCTGACGCACGTAGCGCGCAACGATGTACGCGTCGTCGGCCAACAGGGGAAAGAACACGACGAGCATCAGCACCGTCAGCATGGCGAGGAGCGCCGTCGCACCGATATATCGTCTCGACATCGCACTGCCGTCGTCGGTTGGAAATGGGGCCACTTGGAGCGGATCCTGACGTGTGGGGAGCCGCCTCAGCCACGGAAGCGGTAGACGACGTAGGCCGTATCCGCGATGCCGTTCTTGCCGAGGAACTTCCGGTAGACTTCGTCGGCCGGAGTCAGCACGATCTCGTCCGAATACACGCCGTAAAGATAAGAGTAGACGAAGAATTCGTGCTGCTTGTAGTCGACTCCGCGCACCGCAGGCGGGTCGAGCACCGTGCGGTACATCGGCTCGATCGGCCGCCCGGTGTACGTCTGCTCGCGGTCCCACAGCGCGGTCGCGAGATGCGTGACGCCTTGCCGCCGCAGATAGTCGCGCAGCGCGCCGGCGCGAAGATACTCCTGGTACTCGAAGTTGTTGATGACGCCGTCCAGGTTCACGACCCTCCGCTGCGTCCAGAATGCAATAGCGCCGACGTCCGTCCCGGCCACGACCGCGTCCTGCGGCAGCAGATTGCCGATCTCGGAGAAGATCTGCCGGATGGGATCTTCGGTGCGCCCGGCAAAGGCGCCGAACCTCGCGAGATGGGCCCCGGCCTCCGCGAGCATGAGGATCAAGATCAGAGCAACAGGCAGCGCGCCCGCGACCGCAGGCATCAGACGTCCAGTCGTGGAGGAGCGAGCGCCGCGCGAACCCGCCGCGGCGCGCCTTGCGAGCGATGCTCTCGCCTGACGGCAGGTCACGGCCAGAGCGTTCGCGCAGAACACCGTCGCCATGGCCATCGGCATCGCCAGATACCGCGGGTCGAGGCTCTTGTCCCACTTCTGAAACATGAGCAGATTGGCAATAAGGAGCGCCGAGACTGTCGCTAACGCCAGCAGTTTGTTCCGCACTTCCGCTGCCGGTCGAGCGAGGAGCGTCAACGCCAGGCCGGCGACGACGAGTCCGGCGCACTCCACGATATTGATGCCCTGGAACAGCGACCCCCAGCCGAACATTCTCGCCAGCGTGATCGGCTCGGTGAAGAATGCGCCCTGCCAGCGGAGGGCGGGGAACGAGGACCGGATCGCGCCACTGATCGGCACCGCATGTCCGGTCGTAATCAGGTTAAACCCGACATACGAAAAGAACGTTGCCCCGAATATCGCGACCGCGGCCCAGCGACGGTTGTCGTCCCGCCGCGCAGTTGCCAGGGTCCACGCGAGAAGAGGCGCCGCAACGAAGACGGCGGTGTCCAGCCGCGTCAGGAACAATAGCGCCAGCGAGATCCCCAGGAGCAGCAGACGGTCCGACAGAAACGCGTGCGTGACTGTCAGGAGCAACAAGACGGCCAGCGTGGTCTCCATCCCCTGATCGAAGACGAAGTAGAAAGGACAGAGCAACACCAAAGAAAGCGCGAGATAGCCGGCGGCCCACGGCTGGTCTCGCCGGACCGACTGGACGAAGGCCGCCACGCTGAGCGCAACCGCAACGCCGAGCAGCGTCTTCTCCAGGACGTTCACCGCGAAGATCTGCAACTCCAGTGCCGAACCGGGGTTTATCGACTTGTACAAACCGACGATCGCCGCCATCCACAGCGGTTGGAAGCCGTTCGTCGGATTGCGACCGTCGAAGGTGAAGATTCCCAGACGCAGGAAATTCTTCGCGGTCACCAGATAGTAGAACGTGTCGTCCTGAAACTGGCTCACACCATGCCAGCTCGCGCGCACGCCCGGGTACGCGGCCAGGAAGAACGTGGTCGCGGCGAGCAGAGCCGCGAAAGCCGCGACGATCCGCCATCGTGTGGATCCGGCCGCGAGCGCGTTCATGGAACCCGTACCGACGGATTGCCCTCGCGCGCCTCGCCGGACGTCGACGCGGTAAGCGCCGCGAGCCCGGCCGTGGTGCTTGCTACGGCTACCTGCTCGCGCAGCTGGCGCTCGTACGCGTCGACGTTGCTCGCGTCGACGCGATTGCCATCCTTGCAGGCAGATTCGACCAGCGATTCGTTCACCGCCGGATCGAAGTGATACAGATCGGTATAGCGGTCGAGATCGTGCGTCACCACGCGCTCGGCCTGCAGGTCGATGATACTGACATTCGCGAGCCCACGCGTGGCTTCAAACACGTATCGCTTGAATTTGAAAGTGACTCCCAGCTGATCCCGCTGCGCAAAGTCCACCCAGACCAGGATCGAATATGGCGGCCAGACGAGGTCGAATTCGGTCTCCGGGTGGTTGCGAAACAGCGGTAGCAGATTGTGCTCGAAACTTGCGCGCGTGCCCTCGATCGCGCGCTGCCGCTGCCCGTACCGCGCATTGAGATGCGCGAGGTCCAGTCCCCGCAGCACTTCGTCGCGCCCGAAGCGCTTCACGTTGCCCCAGAACCACGCCGCGTTGGGATCGGAGGTGAACTTCTCGCTCGTGTCGCCGGCTACGATGCGCCACGACTTGACGAGCACGTCCCAGGATAGCAGGTACGGCAGATCGTTGAATGGATTCCGGTCGAAGAGATATCTCGGCAGCGGCCCAGCCACGTCCTGCCGCTCGTCGACGCTGCCGACGAACTCGTTGAAGTCCAGCACCGCGATCACGCGCCTCACCGGTCGGTTGGTGAGCGCCGTCTCGAGCATCAACCGCTGCTCGGACGCGCTCATCGCCGGCATCGAGAGATTGACCGCGGAGCCGCCGCACGTTTTCGCGACGAAATCGTTGCGCGTGTTCTCCATGATCGACGAGCCGCTGACGACCGTGTCGTACGCCTGGTTCTTGGCGAGCCCCGGATCGATGTAGCGGTGATGCAGAAAATAGAAGCGCGGCGGATAACGCGAGGCCAGGTGATACTGCTGGAATGGATCCACCCACACGACGAAGGCTGCGGCCGCCCCGAGCAACGCCAGCGTCGCTCCGAGCACACCGGCAAACCACCGCGAGCTCGAGCGCTCGACTGCAGGGCCGGGTGAAGGAGGCAGTTCCAAGAGAGCCTCTAACACAGTGAAACACGTGTGCGTTGCATGGCCAGAAACGGCTGCTGGCGCGGCGCAGGGTGCAGCGAATAGTGGAGCCTATTCGCAAGCCCGGCAACAATGCCAGCGACCGTTTTGGCCGCAACCCGAAGGGCTGGCCGCGATTTGGGCCCACCCGCTTTGTCGCAAGCCGCTTGCTTGGGGCCTACCAAGCGGCGCGGCTTGCTTCGCGCACTTGAGCCCAAATCGTGCCAGCGCACTACGCGTTTCACTGTGTTAGAGGCTCTTAGAAATTGAAATACAGGAACGGCGCGACCTTGCCGAGCTGGAGCACCGACCACGCCAAGCCGCCCGCAACCGCCGCGGCGCGCGGCCAGGTCGGCCGGAAGTCCAGCGCCATGGCATTGGAGTTCCGCCGCAACGCCACGACGACGAGCCCGATCGCGAACACCGTGGCCACAACGCGCGCCGAGCTCTGCGCGTCCGGCGCGAGCGCGTGATGCAGGGCCTCCCGCCACGTGTCGGCGGCCGCATTTGCCCCGACCATCGCACGCAACATCGCGCCCGCGGCGGGAAGCGAGGTCGCGCGGAAGAACACCCACGTCACCATCAAGAAGAGAAACGTTGTCGCCCACGCGATCGCGCGCGGCAGACGATAGCCCGTCCGCTCCCAGGTGCGCAGGCACACCAGCCCGACGCCGTGCAGTGCTCCCCAGGCGACGAAGGTCCACGCTGCGCCATGCCAAAGCCCGCCCAGAAGGAATGTCGCCAAGATCGCGCCTGTCGTCCGTCCCTCGCCGTGCCGATTGCCGCCGAGCGGGATGTACAGGTACTCGCGCAGGAAGCGCGACAGCGTCATGTGCCACCGCTGCCAGAATTCGCGGATGTTCGCCGCGTGGTACGGCGAGTTGAAGTTCACAGGCATCTGGATGTTGAACATGCGCGCCGCCCCGAGCGCCATGTCGGTGTAGCCACTGAAGTCGAAGTAGATCTGTAGCGTGTACGCCAGCACGGCGAGCCACGCGGTAACCGCCGAGATCGCCTCGGGATGATCGAAGCCCGCGGCGGCGACCGGCGCCAGCGGGTCGGCGATGCACACTTTCTTGATCAAGCCGATCGCCAGCAGGAACAGCCCCGCCGCCAGATGGAACGCCTGCGGTCGCTTGTTCGACGCGGAAGCGAACTGCGGCATCATCTCGCTGTGGTGCAGGATCGGTCCGGCGAGCAAATGCGGGAAAAAGCTCACGAACAGCGCATAGTTGAGAAGGCTAGGCTCCTTCGCCTTGCCGCGCTGAACGTCGACGAGATACGCGATCTGGGTGAAAGTGAAGAAGCTGACGCCCAGCGGCAGGACGATGTGCGGCAGCGCGAGCGGCAGGCCGGTGAGATCGGCGGCGTTGCGCACGGCGAAATCGGCGTACTTGAACACGCCGAGGAGCAGCAGGTTGGCGCCGACGCCGCAGGCGAGCAGCGTCTTTGCGTGGCGCGAGCCGCGATGCAGCGCGCGGCCGATCACGAAGTTGAAGCCGATGCTCGCCAGGATCAGCGGCAGGTGCTTCGGGCTCCACCAGCTGTAGAAGAACAGCGACGCGGCCACCAGCCAGCCGACCGCCCACGTCGCCCTGCGCCCGAGCAGAAAGTACGCCGCGAGCGCAAGCGGCAGGAAGTAGATCAGGTATTCGTAGCTGTTGAAGAGCATGCTGGACCGCTCGACCAGTGCCGTGCGCATTGAACACGGGAACGCCGCATGGAGCAAGCACCCCCGCGAGTTCGGCCGTTCGTCCTGAGCCCTTCGATTCCGCTCAGGACAGGCCCTTCAACTTCGCTCAGGACAGGCCCTTCGACTTCGCTCAGGACAGGCTTGTCGAAGCAGAACGGCCGCTGCGGCCCGTGTATCATCCGGAAGACCTTACGTTAAGCCCAGCGCGCTGGCGCGGCGGGTGGCCGGAGACAAAGAGGCAGGGGGAGGTGCACCCTGCTTATACCAATCCATGCTGCACGGACAGAAAATCGCCGTCGTCATGCCGGCGTACCGCGCCGAGAAGACGCTGGAGGAATGCTTCCACGCGATCCCTCGCGACGCGGTCGACGTTGTGCTGCTGGTCGACGACGCGAGCGACGACGCGACCCTTGCGGTCGCGCGGCGGCTGGGCATCGTCACGCATCGGCATGCTGAGAATCGCGGCTACGGCGCCAACCAGAAGACCTGCTACGCGCTCGCGCTCGCGGAAGGTGCCGACATCGTCGTGATGCTTCATCCCGATTACCAGTACGAGCCCAGGCTGATCACCGCGATGGCGGCGATGGTCGCCTCGGGGGTGTACGACGTCGTCATCGGATCGCGCATCCTCGGCAACACCGCACTTTCCGGCGGCATGCCGCGCTACAAGTATGTCGCCAACCGCGTGCTGACCGCGTTGCAGAACCTGATCGTCGGCGCGAAGCTCTCCGAATTCCACACTGGTTACCGCGCGTTCGCGCGCAAGGTCATCGAGACGCTGCCGCTGGTGGCCAATTCGCCGGACTTCATCTTCGACAACCAGATGCTGATTCAGGCCCATGCCTTCGGGATGCGCATCGGTGAGATTTCCTGCCCGACCCGCTATTTCGACGAAGCCAGCGAGATCAGCTTCGGCCGCTCGGTGGTCTACGGCTTCGGCGTGCTCTGGACCAGCCTCCAATACCGGCTATGGCGCTGGGGGCTCGCGCGGCCGCGGATCTTCTCGACGCGGCCCGAGCTGAAGCTCGCGCCCGCGACCGAAACGCGACCCGCGACGACATGACGCTTTCGGGGCGCTTCGCCTCGCTGCGGCCGGCGCCGTCCACTTGGCCGACCGTGGCGCTGCTCGCGGTGGCCGTCGGCGCGTGGCTGCGCTGGTACCAGCTCGGCATCCAGGTGCTCGTCGACGACGAGTGGCACGCCGTGCACAAGGTGCTCCACTCCGACGCTTACGGGATCGCGACCACGTTCGGCTTCGCCGATCACAGCATTCCGCTCACGCTCTACTACCGTTTCCTGGCGCTGTACGGCGGCCTGACGGAGTGGGTGATGCGCTTGCCGATGCTGATCGCCGGCATCACGTTGCTCATCGTCGCCCCGCTGTCGCTGCGGCGCGAGACGACGCCTGCCGCGCGCACGGTGTGGGTGACGCTGCTCGCGATCTCGCCGCTTCTCGTCTATCACAGCAAGACTGCGCGGCCTTACGCGCTCACGAGCCTGCTCACCTTCATCGCGATCGTCGCGTTTCGCCGTTGGTGGCAAAGAGACGGTCCGCCCCGGGCCTGGGCCGTGACGTATGTCGCGGCGACGTTTCTCGCCGGCTGGCTGCATCCGATCACGCTGCCCTTCACGCTGCTGCCGTTCGCCTATTATGGAGCGCGCTCGGTTCTCGCCGCACCGGACGCGGCGGGCGCGCGGGCAGGCCTCCGGCGTTTGGTCGCTCTCGGCGCAGGCACAATGGTCTTGCTGGCGGCGGCGCTCGCGCCCCCGCTGATCAACGATTGGGTACGGTTTTCGGCGAAGGCCGGCGCGCACTCGGTTACGCCGGAAAGCATCTACCGCACGCTGCTCATGCTATTCGGGATCGGAGAGCCTGCGCTTTTCGTCGTGCTCGGCGCGCTGACCGCGCTCGGCATCCATCGACTCTGGCGGCGCGACCGCGATCTGGTCGCCTATCTCGGCACCGTGACCCTCGGTGCGGCGATCGCGATCGCCGCGGCCCGGCCGCAGTGGGTTCATCACCCAGGCGTGCTGGCGCGGTATCTGCTGCCGGCATTGCCCTTCCTGCTATGGTTTCTCGCGGAGGGCGTGGTTGCCTGTCTGGAACCGCTGCGGCGACCCGCGCTGCAGGCGCCCGTGGCCGTGGTCGCGGCAGCGTTGCTCTGGTGGGCCGGGCCGCTGCCGGACTATCTCTATCGGCCCAACCAGTTTATCGGCCACTTGCGGTTCCAATACGACTACGATCCCACGCACAATCCGTATGTGCTCGAGATCCCCCGCGAGCCAGTGCCCGAATTCTATCGCCAGTTGGCGCAGAAGCCCTCGGGGTCGCTCACGCTGATCGAGGCGCCCTGGCGGCTCGAGTCGAACTTCAACCCGCATCCCTGGTACCAGGAGATCCATCGCCAGTACGTGAAGATCGGTCTGGTCACGCCGGTGTGCGGCGTGCGCGACTTCGGCGAGTATCCCGCGACCGTGCGCGCGCTTCGCTTCCGCGAGTTCGCGCACCTGAGCGAGATACTCGCCGGCAAGTCCTACGGCGCCGACTATCTGGTCATGCACCTCACGCCGTGGAAGACGCCGCCGGATGCCGAGGTTGAATGGCCCGACGTTCCGGCGTGTCTGCCGGCGATCGAAGCCAAGCTCGGGGCGCCCGTCTATCGCGACGCGCAGATCGTCGTCTTCGAACTCAGGACCAAACCGCCCGGCGCCCCGTAGGCCGGGAGCAACGCGTCAACGCTGCTTCAATTCGTCGGTCGCAAGTCTCAACGCCGCGACGAAATGCGCATTGGCTTCGTCGCCTCGTCCCAGCCTGCCGAGCATCTCGCCCAGCGCGAGGTGCGTACGCCACTGATTGTCCAGGGCGAGGCTCGCTTCGAGATACGTCTGCGCCTTGCCCCACAACTGCTGCCGCTCGCAGAGCGTGCCCAGCACCCGCAACAGCGACGCGTCGCGATTGTGCGCCGCGAGCCAGCGCTCGGCCTGCTCGAGCTGCCGCGTCGCTTCGCCGAGCCGGCATTCGCCGTACAGCTCGACAAGCTCCGAATCCCATTCGCGCTCCAGGCTGCGCGCGACGATCTCGGCCGCTTCGCGGTCGCCTCCGAGCTGCAGGAAGCTCAACGCCCCCGCGCGTGCGATCTTGGGCTGGGTGCGCGTCGCGTCGGGCAGGCGGCTCCACGCGTCGCGCAAACCCCCGGCGTCGCTGGCGAGTGCGCGCAACTGGTCGCGCTGCGCTGCGATCCTCACCTGCTCGCCCTGCGCCGCGTCGAACACGCCGCGCTTGACCAATTGCTCGACCAGCGGCGGGATGTCGCCGAAGCGGCGCGCGGCCTGCGTGGCGCGTAGCTCGAGCCGCAACGCCGCGGTGTGCATGCCGGCCTCGCGCTTGAGCGAATCGAGGATTCGCAGCGCTTCCTGCGGCTGACCCTGTTCCAGCGCGATCTCCGCGGAAAGCGTCAGCCGCGGCACCGCCAGGCTCGTCGCCTGCGCCTCGGGGCGGGCGAGAAATCCCTCGGCGGCCGCGTACCGGCGCACGTCGATCGCGGCGCGCGCACCCACCAGCGCCGCGAGGCCGGACGCGCGCGGGAACGCCAGCGCCTCGTCCGCGTGCTGCTGCGCCTTGCCGTAGCGGCCCTCGAGCAGCGCGACGGTGGCGGCGTCGAGCTTCGCGCGCGATCGCGCCTCCTTCTGCCGGCGCCGCCATACGCGCACCTGCGCCGGGAGTTTGATCGTGTGCACGATCATCCGCAGAGAGAGGTATAGCGATGTGAATGCGACAGCGATCAGAATAAGCAGGAGGTTGAGCGACAGCTCGAAGCGGTACGGCGGCGCGACGAGCAGCGCGTAGCCGTTGTTGAGCTTCGCGGCCAGCGCGGCGACGAGCGCGGCGACGGCGAGCAGGAGAAACCAGAACAGGAAACGCATCGGCCGATTTCTGCTCGGGGCGCCTAGCGCAACCGCTTCTCGCGCGCGAGCTGGAGCACGCGTACCGCGTCGAGGCTCCCGGCGAGTCCCGGTAGCTCGGTGCTCATGTCGGTCGCGCGCAGTCCCTTGAGCAGCGTCTGCAACGACTGCACCGGCTTGGAGCGCGTGTCGAAGTACTTCTTCAGCCACAGGTCGGCCGCGGAAAGATCGGCACGAAAGTTCGCCTGATCGCGAAACAGCAGATCGAACCGCGCAGCGAGCAGGCGCAGCTTAAGGTTCTCGCGCAGGAAGAATTGCTGTGGCGGCGTGAGCAGCGGCGCTTCCGGCCGGTCGAGATTCTCGACGCGGACGAGCTGCCGCAGATCCTGCCAGGCCTCGCGCAGGAAGCGGCGCCACGCCGACTCGTCCTTCGGTGGCGCATCCTGCGGCGGCGCCGGGAGCCTTTCCTCCAGCGCGAGCGGCAGCGAGTCGACCACCGCGATCGCCTGGTCGAGCCGCAGCGACAGACCCGGCACGTCGACAAATGGCACCGCCTTCAGCCGATCCATGTCGCGGCCGATCGCGCGCCGCAACGGCACGAACTGCGGCCGGTCGAGGCGCTGGAGCTTCGCATCGGCGACCTGCAACGCGGCGAGCGCACCCGACACGTTGCCGGCAAGCTGCAGCTGCTGGCTTGCGAGCAGCAGCACCTGCTCGACCTCGGTCAGCGCCCACTCGTCGCGCGACGGCGCGAGCTCGCGATACAGCGCCTCGAGCGCGGCCTGCTGCGTCTGCGATTCGGCCAGCCGGTTCTCGAGCAGCGCGATCTTCGCCTGCGCGTCGCGCAGGCTGTCCTGCGCCAGTTTCACCGTCTCCTGCGTCACCTTGTCGATCGCATCGAACTGTGCCAAGTGCTGGGCGACTTCGGTGCGAAGACGTCGATCGCGGTTCTGGGCGTCGATCCAGACGGCCGCGATCGCTGCCACCAGAGCGACGGGAAGCGCGAACCGCAGCCACCGCCGCGTTCGCCCCGATTCGACCGCTGAAGCCGGCGCGGCTGCCGACGGCGCGGCCGGCTGCGGCGCCACCGGCGGCGGCGCGGGAGCTTCGTCCCAGGGATCGGACATGATGGGCGATGCAGGGGTAACGCGTGCGCGGTCATTGATTGTAGCAGGGTTGCATGTCCGCCGATCTGGCCGCAGGGCCCCGCCTCGACTAGAATGTGAGCCTTACCGGTCGCGCTAGCTGCGGCGAGCGCCCGTCGCATCGTGATCATCCTTTCCCTCATCATCGTCGCCGTGATCGCGGCGCTCGCCGGCTACTTCGTCGGCGCGCGACAGCGGTCAGCGGCGGCCGTCGTTCCACCGTCGCCGCCCGCCGCGCCCGCGTCTCCGCCGATGCCGGCCGCCGTCGCCGAGCAGCGCGTCGACAACGGCTTCGGCG
>JBGPYP010000058.1:0-11080 GCA_041493285.1 Casimicrobiaceae bacterium | reverse complement strand
GGAGCGACGGCATCAGGCTTGAGCCCTTCGCCATCGAACGCAGCCAGACGCAATCCACTTTCCCATCCGACTGCACGTACAGATGGTCAGGGCCGTGCCAAGCGTCGGGGTACCCTTCCGCAAGGTGCGTGCGCCCGAGCTTCTTCAAGCGACCCAGTAGGGCAGGCGTCGGTTTGCCTAAAGCGTCTTCAGCCTGCGTCTTGGGCATCAACCGCTCGATCACTTCCTGGTCCGGGGCCTCGGATAACACGTTGCTGATCGAGACCGCCAAGCGCCGCGGTGTCGCGTAGAAAGTTGGCTTGATTCCAGGCGTCAAGAGCCGATCGTCACGGAGGCAATCAAACAGCGAGTTGCTAAACGCCTCGCCGAGTTGTCTCAGGGCCTTGGGTGGCAGCTCCTCGGTGAGCAATTCAACGACGAGCGTCGCCGCCGCGGAGGAGCTCATGCGGCGCTCCGACGCAAGTCGGAGGGAAGCATCGGGAAACCCAGCGCTTCGCGCGACTCGACG
Organism: Casimicrobiaceae bacterium; assembly: GCA_041493285.1. GTDB lineage: Bacteria > Pseudomonadota > Gammaproteobacteria > Burkholderiales > Casimicrobiaceae > PALSA-1003. Next base: position 10,572 of record JBGPYP010000058.1, on the reverse strand, counting down.
TATGCCTGTGCCACCAGCCGCGACAACGTCCGGATGCGACCGATGTAGGCGGCGCGCTCGGTGACCGAGATCGCGCCGCGCGCGTCGAGCAGGTTGAAGGTGTGCGCCGCTTTGAGGATCATCTCGTAGCCCGGCAGCGGCAGCTTCGCCTCCAGCAGGCGCTTCGCCTCGCTCTCGAAGAAGGCGAATTGCTCGAACAGCTTGGGCACATTGGACTCTTCGAAGGCATAGCGCGATTGCTCGACCTCGTTCTGGAAGAACACGTCGCGGTACGACATGCCTTCGACGTAGACGAGATCGAACACCGACTCGACGTTCTGCAGGCACATACTCATCCGCTCCAGCCCGTAGGTGATCTCGCCGGTGATCGGGTTGCAGTCGAGGCTGCCGACCTGCTGGAAGTAGGTGAACTGCGTGATCTCCATGCCGTTGAGCCACACCTCCCAGCCGAGCCCCCATGCGCCCAGCGTCGGGTTCTCCCAGTCGTCCTCGACGAAGCGGACATCGTTCTTCTTCAGATCGAAGCCGAGCGCCGCGAGCGACCCGAGATAGCGATCGAGAATGTCCGCTGGCGAGGGTTTTAGGACGACCTGGAACTGATGATGCTGATGCAACCGGTTCGGATTCTCGCCGTAACGGCCATCTTTCGGCCGGCGCGATGGCTGCACGTAGGCCGCACGCCATGGCTCGGGCCCGAGCGCGCGCAGAAACGTCGCGGTGTGCGACGTCCCCGCACCGACCTCCATGTCGTACGGTTGCAGCAGGGCGCAACCCTGCAGCCCCCAGTACTCCTGGAGCTTCCCGATGACTTGCTGAAACGTGAGCATCGACCTGGCGGCTCGTGCGAAGGCCTTGATCTTACTGGATGAACACCGAGGAATGCCACTTTGTAGCCCGGGCCGGCGCCGCCGATCAGCCTTTCTCGTTCGGGCGTCGCCGCTCAACTGCGCCGATGGCAATGGCGAGTGCCAGCGCGGCGAGGACGGCGAGCGCGTCGCCGAAGCGCACGTACGGCGTCGCGCCAGTGCGGCCGGCGATCGCGCCTTCGAGCACGCCGCGCGTGAACCAGGGCAGCCGTGAGACTTCGGCGCCGCGATGATCGATGATCGAGGTGATCCCGGTGTTGGTCGCGCGCAGCATCGGGCGCGCCGTCTCAACCGCACGCATGGCGGCGATCTGCTCGTGTTGTTCGGCGGCGAGCGAACGGCCGTACCACGCGTCGTTGGTGACGTTGACGAGCAGCGTCGCCTCAGGAAGCTCTCGGGCAAGCTCGCTGCCGAACGCGTCCTCGTAGCAGATATTGACGGCCACGCGCTCGCCCGCGATCTCGAATGGTGCCTGATCGGCCGGTCCCGGCGTCTGGTCGGCCAACGGGATATGCAGCACCCGGCGGATGAACCACCCAACGATCGGCTTCGCCGGGATCGTTTCGCCGAACGGCACCAGATGGCGCTTGCGATACGTCTGTGTCGGTGCGGTCCCGACGCTGACGACGCTGTTGAAATAACGGTCTTCGTCTTCGCCGGCAACCCGGGGCTCGAAGAAAAACAAGCCGAGTATGAGATCGCCGTGACGTGCCTGCGCGGCCGCGCGCAATCGCGCCACGTAGTCCGCGGGGACTTCGTCGGCGAACATGGGCAGCGCGGATTCCGGCAGCACGATCAATCGCCCTTTGGCCTGCGCGACGAGGCCCGCGTAGACCGCGAGCGTCTGCTCTCGATACTTCGGATCGAACTTGAGCTCCTGCTCGATGTTGCCCTGCGCAAGGCTGACCGGGACCGGGTCGCCCGCTGGGCGGCTCCACTCGATCGCACGCAAGGCGGCGCCGCCGATCCACACGGCAGCGAACGCGGCTGCCGCGAGCATGGCGCCGCCGCGCCGTCCCGATCGCAGCGCCGCCGCCGCGTAAGCCAACAGCGCGGCCGAGAGAGCGACGGCGAGGCCGACGAGAAATACTCCGCCCAGCGGCGCGTAGCCCGCGAGCGGAGCCTGCGTTTGCGCATACCCGACCGAGAGCCAGGGGAATCCGGAGAAAAGCCAGCTGCGCAGCCATTCGGCGAGCGTCCAGCACGCCGCGGCAGCGGCCAGGCGCTCGCCCGAACCGGCGCGCGCGAGCCTCGCGCTCGCCCATCCCGAAGCTGCGGGGAAGAGCGCGAGATAGACGCAGAAGCTCAAGGTGGCCAGCGCCGCGAGCGCGCCCTCCATGCCGCCGAAGCTCGCCAGTGCGACATAGACCCAGGACACGCCGGCGCCAAAGAGGCCGAGCCCGAACGCGAAGCCGATCCGGGCGGCGGCGCGCGGCGACGCGGCTTCGCGCCAAAGTGCGAACAGGACCGCGAGGGTCAGTACCGGAAGTGCCGAGAAACCGAACGGAGCGAAGCCGGAGACCGTTGCGACGCCGAGCAGGAGCGACGCGCCGGCCGATAAGGCGCCCCGCATCAAGTCTCGCCCGCAAGCGTCTCGGTGGCGGCGCCCGGCCCCAGCCGCTCGACTTGCAGCGTGTAGATCCGGCGGCTGTCGGCGCGCACGACCTTAAAGCGGAAATTCTCGATCGTCGCCGTTTCGCCGCGCTTCGGCAGCCTCCCGAAAGCCTGCAGCACCAAGCCGCCGATGGTGTGGAATTCCTCGTCGCTGAAGCGTCCGCCCAGCGTCGAATTGAAATCGGCGATCTCGGTTTGTGCCTTCACGCGATAGCGTCCACCCGCCTCGGGGATGATGTTGTCCTCGGCCTCGTCGAAGTCGTACTCGTCCTCGATGTCGCCGACGATCTGCTCGAGCACGTCCTCGATCGTTACCAGGCCCGACACGCCGCCGTACTCGTCGACGACGATGGCGATGTGATTGCGGTTGGCGCGGAAATCGCGCAACAGCACGTTGAGCCGTTTGGACTCGGGCACGAACACTGCGGGCCGCAGCGTGTCATGCAGGTTGAACGACTCGGGGTTGACGTAATAGTTGAGCAGCTCCTTGGCGAGCAGGATGCCGACGACGTCGTCCTTGTTCTCGCCGACGACCGGGAAGCGCGAGTGCCGCGTCTCCATGACGAACGGAATGAACTGACCGGGCTCGTCCTCGATCGACACGACGTCCATCTGCGCACGCGGAATCATGATGTCGCGCACGGTCATCTCGGAGACCTGCAGCGCGCCTTCGATGATCGACAGCGCGTCGGCGTCGAGCAGCTTGTGCTCGAACGCGCCGTGCAGCAGCGTGAGGAGTTCCTCCCGATCTTCCGGCTCGCGGATCAGGAATGCCGAGAGCCGCTCGAGCAGCGTGGGGCGCTGGTTGCCGTCGTCGTCGGCGTGTGCGGTCATCGGGCGGAGCCGCGCGAGCTGCCCGCGGCCGAAGTCATGGGGGCGTACGGATCGGGGAAGCCCAAGCGCGCCAGGATCGCGGTCTCGCGCGCCTCCATCCGCGCCGCCTCGGCGGGGTCTTCGTGGTCGGCGCCTTGCAGGTGGAGCATTCCGTGGATGACGAGGTGCGCGCAGTGCGCCGCCAGCGGCTTCCGCTGCGCCACCGCCTCGCGGCGCAACACCGGAGCGCAGAGCACAATGTCGCCTCCGTACGTGCCAAGTTGGTCATCGTACACGAACGAGAGCACGTTGGTCGGGTGCTCGCCCGACCGGTATCTCCGGTTAAGCGCGCGGCCCTCGGCCTCGTCGACGAAGCGCAGCGTGATCGCCGCGCTCGGCACGGCCGGCGCCAGTGCGGCTATCACCCAGCGTCGAAGCAAGCCGCGTGCCGGCAGGTCGTCGCCGGCGGCCACGTATTGCACGGTGAGCGATAATCGCGGGCCCGCGCGGGTCATCGGGCTCAAGAACGCGCGCAGGCGAGGAGCTTGGCGTACAGCGACGCGACCAAGGCATCGTCGAGCGCGAGAAGGTTGTCGCCGACGTAGATCTCGATCGTCGCCCAGCCCGGAACGGCCGCCTCGCCGACGCGCCCGGCGAGCCACGCGCCGTCGGACGCGGCGAGCCGATCGCGCGCCGCCACGAGCGCCGTCGCGGGCACCGGAAAATGCATATGGAACATGTTCACCTGCGGCGGTTGCGGCTGGATGACGATGCCGTCGATCGACGACAACGCCTTGGCGAGGCCAAGCGCGCGGGCGCGATACGCGGGCATCTTTGCGAGCTGCACATCCAGTCGCATCGCTGCCGAGGCGACAAGCGGATGGAGCTGCACCAGGGTTCCGCCGCAGCGGCGGCGCCAGACGCGTGCCTCGGTGATGAAGTCCTCCGGGCCGAGCAGCATCGCGCCGGCCAGTGCTCCGATCCCCTTGTAGAAGGAGACATAGACGGAATCGAACAGCGCGCAGATCTCGGAGAGCGTTCGCGGAGCGTAGAACTCGCGCGCTTCCCACAGGCGGGCGCCGTCCATGTGCAGCTTGACGCGGCGCTCATTCGCGAGCGCCGAGAGCGCCGAGAGCTCGTCCCATCCCGGGAGCCGGCCGCCGATCTCGCGCGCCGGCAGCTCCACGAGCAGCGCGGCGAGGCCTTCCGGGCACGCGCGCAGGTCCTCGGCCTGCGTCGGGCGCTCGCGCGGCCCGAGCAGCTTTGCCTCCAGGCGGTGCAAGCTGGCGTAGGCTCGCTCCTCGTGCAGTTCCAGATGCGACGTGGGGTGCATCGCGAAGCGCGCCTGACCTGTGCGCTCGCACCAGATGCGCAGCGCGATCAGCTGCGCCATCGTGCCGCTCACCATGAATGCCGCGGCGGGCTTGCCCAGGAGCGAGGCGACTTTCGCCTCGAAGGCGCCGATCAGCTCGCCTTCCCCGTAGCGGTCGGCGAGCCAGCCGTTCGCGCGGCACCAGTCGGCGACGCGGCCGAGCTCCGCGCCCGGAGCGCCGGGCGCGTGGCCCGAGACGTGCAGCGTGCAGCAGCGTCGCAGCGCATCCTGCTCGCGCGGAGATAGCATCGGTTCAGAGGCTCTTAGCGCTCGCGCCGCCGCTCGGCGGCCGGAGCGTCGATGCGCTCGCTCTGGGTGAGCTTCTCGTACGCGCTGATGATCCTCTGCACCAGCGGATGGCGCACCACGTCGGCGCTGGTGAAGTCGGTGAACGCGATCCCGCGCACGTCCGCGAGTACCCGCCGCGCTTCGATCAGGCCGCTCTTCTGGCCGCGCGCGAGGTCGATCTGTGTGACGTCGCCGGTGATGACCGCCTTGGTGCCGAAGCCGATCCGCGTCAGGAACATCTTCATCTGCTCGGGCGTGGTGTTCTGCGCCTCGTCGAGGATGATGAACGAATGGTTGAGCGTGCGGCCGCGCATGTACGCGAGCGGCGCGATCTCGATGGTGTTGCGCTCGAAGAGCTTCGCGGTCTTGTCGAAGCCCATCAGGTCGTACAGCGCGTCGTACAAAGGCCGCAGGTACGGATCGACCTTCTGCGCGAAATCGCCTGGAAGAAAGCCCAGGCGCTCGCCCGCCTCGACCGCGGGACGCACGAGCACAAGCCGCTTGACCGCATCGCGCTCCAGGGCGTCGACCGCGCAGGCGACCGCGAGATACGTTTTGCCGGTGCCGGCGGGGCCGATGCCGAAGGTGATGTCGTGATCCAGGATGTGGCTGAGATACGCGATCTGGTTCGGCGTGCGCCCGTGCAGGTCGGCTCGCCGCGTGCGCAGCGCGGGTGCTTCCCCCTCGGCGCCCGCGACTGCGGGAGCCGAGCCTGGCGGCGCGCCGCGGAGCTCGATCAGTCCGAGCTGGATGTCGTCGACGGTCAGCGGTTCGCGCGCCTGCGCGTAAAAGCGCTCGAGCGCGGTCGCGGCCCGCTCGATCTGCGGTGCCGCGCCGCGCAGCGTGAATGCCGCGCCGCGGCGGGCGATGGTGACGTCGAGCGCCGCTTCGATCTGGCGCAGGTTGACGTCGAGCGCGCCGCAGAGGTTGGCCAGCGCGCGATTGTCGAGCGGTGAGAGCTCCAAATCGACGGTCTGCGGTCTCACAAGCGGGTTGAGCCTGGCAGCCTGATACAGAACCCCACATGGCCGCGCACGTCCCTGCCCATCCGGGTTTCGACGCTCATTGGCCAATGAGGGTCCCGGCTGCACCGTTGCTCGCCTTGCGAATATGCACGAGCGCTTCGACGCGGCTCGCGCCTAGCATCCGGGGCCATCTCGTCTGAAACGTGGCTCATGGAGGGTTCTGCATCAGGCTGCTATACGCCGGGCCGCTGCAGCGGAGCCTTGAGCGCCTCTTCGAGCGAGTTCTCGCACTCGGCCAGATGCGCCCGCGCCTCCTTGGACAGCGCAGGCTTAGTTTTCGCGGCCTTGATGAGCACGAGCAGCTGCTTCGCGTTCTCGCGTTGCAGCGCGCGCGCGTCGGCCTGCACCGTCTGCGACGGCCGCAGCAGCGTCCCCGCGACGCGCTTCAGGTGCTCGCGCTGCAGGTTGCGGCGGAACACCGAGATATCGCGCCCAGTCTTGACCTCGCTCCAGATGGCGTTCTGCAGCGTGTCGTAGAGCTCGGAGAGCTGGAAGCTGTGCTCGGGCCGGGTCTGGCGATAGGTGCCTTCCGCGATCCGGGTCGCTACGCCGTCGCTCATGAGCTGGTCGAGCACGGCTCGCTGTACCGTGAGCATGCGGCCGGTGAGCGATATGTCGGGGTTGATCGCGTTCACGCCCGCATTCTCGCGGAACCGGTCGAACTGGTCGATGGTCAGCCGGCGCACGAACTCGGGGCGCAGGTGGAAGCTGTCGACCGACAGCAGCCCGTCGGCGATCTGCTTCAACGCCTCGCGTTGCCGCTCGGTCGAGATGGGAGTGAACGGTTCCCGACCGCTGCCGGCGTGATCGCGCACGTACACGACGCCACCGACGTACTTGGCGGCAACAGCCGTGGCGTTGCCGACTTGCGTCAGGCCGGACAGGAAGTTGCGGCGCAGCATTTCATAACTCTCGCCGGGCTTGAGCTGACGCGTTTGCAGGCGATCCCACAGTTCGCGCGAGAGCTTCAGGCGCCGCGTTGCGTACTCGAGCGGGTCACTGCCGAGGTCGCGCCGGTTGACTTGCGGGTCCATGCCCTCGACCGGGCCGCCGAAGCCGGCGTCGAGATCGTTGCCGAACGCGAGCTGCGGCTCGGTGCTGCGGGCGGCGATCTGTGCTAGCTCCTCTTTCTCGCGCTCCGGTGCGATCGGCTTGTAGGCGTACTCGATGGCCCAGTAGTCGTAAGCGCCGATGCCGTGCATCACGTACTCGCCCTGGGGCTCGTCCTGCAGTGCGAGGTTGATCGCGTTGTAATCCATGACCGAGCCGCTGATGCCGTTGGCCTTGATGAACGCGGGGTCGGTGAGCTGCTTCTGGGTGTGGATCGTCGAGGCGCGGAAGTTGTGCTGGAGCCCGAGCGTGTGGCCGACTTCGTGGGCGACGACGTCCTTGAGCGTGGCCTTCACGTACTCCTGCGCTTCGGGGCCGTCGGGGGTGATCTCGCCGCGGGCGACGAGCAGGTCCAGCGCGAAGGCCAGTTCGTCCACCGCCACGTCGCCGTAGTCGCAGTACGACTCGGCGCGCGAGCCGGAAGGCTGTCGCGACGGGAATTGCTCCGCGGCCACGCGGCGCGGGAGGCGGGTCCACCCATCCTCGATCTCGATGTCGGCGTCGAGGATCTCGCCCGTGCGCGGATCGGCCCGGCTCGGGCCGATCGCAAGCGCGCCCAGTTCGTCGCGCACGACCCAGCGCACCGAGGCGTGGCGCGCATCGGCGGTATTGAACTCCGCATTGTCGGACTGGACGTCGACGCGGATCGCGTCCTTGAAGCCGATCTTTTCGAACGCCTGGTTCCATTCGAGGATGCCGGCTGTCACGGTGTCGCGGTACTTCTCGGGAATGTTGCGGTCGAGCCAGTAGACGATCGGCTGCTTGGGCTCCGACAGCGCCGCATCGGGATCCTTCTTCTCGAGTCGCCAGCGCTTGACGTAGTAGACCTCTGGGAACGCGGCCATGTCGTCCGAGAAATCGAAACGGCGTGAGACGAAATGGCCGAGACGGTCATCGGCGATGCGCGCGTGCATCGGCGCCGGGAGCGTGGTCAGGCTGTAGTAGTAGCCGAGGAAGAGACTCCGTGCGTCCTCGAGATGCCCGGGCGGCGCCACGTGCGGCGCCGACGAGTTGGGTACCAGCGGCGGCGGCGAGAGTTTCGGGATAGAGTAGTGCGCCGAAACCGCGAAGCCGGTCAGCTCGGGCGTGTTGTGCGTGGCGCTCACGCTCGAGTTGCGGGCATCGAAGGAATACGGCATGCGGTACGTGGCGTCGAGCGCGGTCGCGCCGCCGGGTATGTCGGTGAGCAACAGCGTGGTTGCCTCGATGAGCACCGATTTCCGCTCCGGATGCGGCAGGCTCGCGACCGGCACGGCGGAAAGCAGGCTGTCGCTCGTCGACTCGCGTACGGCGCGGGCGAGCGCGGTGCCTTCGCGGGCGAAGAACTGCGTGTTCTTGGCGAGCAGCTGCACCAGGTTGCCGAGCCGGTGGAATTCGACGATGTACGAGCGCAACATCGGGCTTACGAAGGGCCCGCGCTCGCCGATGCCGTGCGTGCGGTTGATCTGCAGGAACAGCGGATGATCGAACTGGTCGGGCTTGAGCTCCAGCCAGATCTTGTCGTCCTTGCTGTAGAGGGTGAACAGTCCCGGCTGCTCCTTGGCGTCCTTGACGACCTCGGCGAAGGGCTTTTGTTGCCCCGCTGCGACGGCTGCGGCCGCTGCGGCCGCAGCGGCCACCGCGGTCGTGGTGGTCGTCGGTCGCGTCGACGCAGTCGTAGCGGACCCGGGCGAGGCGCCGGCCTCGCTCGGCGCTGCATTGCCCGATGCGGCGCTGGCCGCTGCCGTGGCGGCCACCGCCGCCGCGGCTACGGTCGCCGAATCGGGCGCCGGGACCGTCGCGCAGCCGTAAGTGAGCGCCGACAGCGCGGCGGGAATGACGAGCAACCTGGGGAAGCCGGGCAGTTTGGATGCAGACATTGCTCAAGACCTCTTCAAGACCATGAAAACCGGCCGGGCATGCCCTTAGCGCCCGCGCCTCGACGAACAAAGACCGTTCAACCCGCCATGAGTTCGCCGCGCAGCGAATGTGGCTGCGCGGCCGTGATGCGCACGTCGGCGTAACGCCCGACCAGACCGGCGTCGCCGGAAAAGTTCACGACCCGGTTGTTTTCGGTCCGGGCGGCCAGAGCGTCGGCGCTCCTGACGGCGCGGCCGGTGACCAGGACGCGTTCGACCGCGCCGACCATGCGCTCGCTCGCCGCGCGGTAGCCGGCGTCGATCGCGCTCTGCAGCCGCGTAAGCCGCGCCTGCGCCGTCGCGGGCGGAACCTGATCGGGAAAGTCCGCGGCGGGCGTGCCGGGCCGCGGGCTGTAGACGAAACTGAAGCTACCGTCGAAGCCGACCTCGTCGATGAGCCGCATCGTCTGCGCGAAATCGGCGTCGGTCTCGCCCGGAAAGCCGACGATGAAGTCCGAGGAGAGTGACAACTGCGGCCGAATCGAACGCAGCCGGCGGACGATCGACTTGTACTCGAGCGTGGTGTAGCCGCGCTTCATGGCGGCCAGCACGCGGTCCGACCCCGACTGCACCGGCAGGTGGAGTTGCGATACGAGCTTCGGGATTCTGCCGTAGGCCTCGATGAGCCGCGGCGTCATCTCCTTCGGATGCGAGGTCGTGAAACGGATGCGTTCCAACCCTGGAATCTCGGCCAGATACTCGAGCAGCGTCGCGAAGTCGGCGATCTCGCCGCTCATTTGCGTCCCGTGGTTCATTTTGCCGCGGTAGGCGTTCACGTTCTGCCCGAGCAGCGTGATCTCCTTCACGCCCTGGTCGGCCAGGTCGGCGACCTCGGTCAGCACGTCGTCCAACGGCCGCGACACTTCCTCGCCGCGCGTGTATGGCACCACGCAGAACGTGCAGTACTTGCTGCAGCCTTCCATGATCGACACGAAAGCGCTGGCGCCCTCGACGCGCGCAGGTGGGAGATGATCGAATTTCTCGACCTCGGGGAAACGGATGTCGACCTGCGGCCGTCCCGTGGCGCGGCGGCGCTCGATCAACTCGGGCAGCCGATGCAGCGTCTGCGGGCCGAACACGATGTCGACGTACGGCGCGCGGCGCACGATTGCTGCACCTTCCTGGCTCGCGACGCAGCCGCCGACGCCGATGATGAGCCGCGGATTCGCGGCCTTGAGTCCGCGAACGCGGCCGAGGTCGTGAAAAACCCGCTCCTGCGCCTTCTCACGCACCGAACAGGTGTTGAACAGGATCACGTCGGCCTCTTCCGGCCGCTCGGTCAACTCGAGACCTTCCGCCTCGCGCAGCACGTCGGCCATCTTGTCCGAGTCGTACTCGTTCATCTGACAGCCGAAGGTGCGGATGTACAGCCTGGGGTTCACAGGGGCGGTGCGAAGAATGCGGCAGGTCCTTGAAGGGCCGAAGATTATAGCAGCTTCAAGAGGGTCAGACTCGACTTTTCATGCACCGACCCACATCGTGCGCGCCGACTGCGAAAAGTCGAATCTGACGCTCTTGAAGCTGCTATAATCGCCGCCCCTTCAAGGACCTGCCGCATCCTTCGCACCGCCCCTGTGAACCCCAGG
>JBGPYP010000003.1:0-38470 GCA_041493285.1 Casimicrobiaceae bacterium | reverse complement strand
ATCGCGCCCTTGCTCGCCGCGTAGTTGGTCTGGCCGCGGCCGCCCTTCTCGCCGGCGACCGAGCCCAGATTGATGATCTTGCCGGCGCGCTGAACGATCATGTGCGGCACGACCGCGCGCGCGACGTTGAAGGCTCCGCCGACGTTGGTGTCGAGCACGCTCTGCACGTCGTCGTCGTCGAACGCGGCGAGCTGGTTGTCGCGGATGATGCCGGCGTTGTTGACCAGGATGTCGATCCGGCCGCAGCGCTCGGCGACGCGCTCGACCGCCGCCGCGCACGCGGCGGAGTCGCGGATATCGACCTTGTCGGCTGCGATCCGTCGTCCCGCGACCTTGCCTGCGGCGACGACCGCTTCGGCCGCGGCGGCGTTGTCGCGATAGAAAAAGGTCACGTCGGCGCCTTCCGCGGCGAGAAGCTCGACGATCGCACGGCCGATGCCGCGGCTGCCGCCGGTGACGATCACCACTTTGTCGGTCAGTCGCGTGTCCATCGTCGGCGATCGTGTCAACCCGAGATGCAGAAGCCGCCGTCGACCACCAGCGTGTGCCCAGTGATCATGGCGGCTTCGGGCAGACAGAGCAGGTAGACCGCGCCGGCGACATCCTGCGGCGTCAGCACCGGGCCAGCGGGCGTGCGCTGGGCGAAGTTGGCGAGCAGTTCCGCCCGATTCGGAAAATAGCGCAAGGCATCGGTGTCGACCACGCCGGCGCTGACGGTGTTGACGCGAATCTGCCGAGGACCCAGTTCCTGCGCGAGCGTGCGCACCAGCGATTCGAGCGCGGCCTTGGACGCACCGATGAAGCCGTAATCGGGCATCGCCCGCGACGCGCCCAGGCTCGACAGCGCGATGATGCGTCCGCCGGGCGGCATGATCGGCACCGCGCGCTGAGCCAGGAGATTGAGCGCCAGCGCGTTGGTCTCGAGGCACCACCGCCAGTGCTTGAGCGTCATCTCCAGCGCGGGCTTGAGCACTCCGCTCGCCGCATTGCTGACGACGATGTCGAGATGGTCGAAGTGCTTCGCGAGCTCGGCGAACATGTCGTCGACGCTGTCCGGGATGCCGACGCTCGCCTGGAGGGGGCAGGCGCGCCGCCCCATCCCGCGGATTTCTGCGCAGAGCGCTTCGGCTTCGTCGGCGCTGTTGTAGTAATTGACGGCAACGTCGCAACCGGCGGACGCGAGCTTGTGCGCGATGGCACGCCCGATGCCGCGCGAGGCGCCGGTGACGAGCGCGACTTTTCCGGCCAAGGCGCCTGGCATGGTTCGATCCCTCAAGCTGTCAGGCCCCGCGGGCCGCGCAGGCGCGCGCGCCGCGCCCACCCTGCAAACCGGAAGATTATCCTATGCCGGGGCGCCTGCCGGCAACGACCGATTCGGGCGCGGAAGCGCGCTCCGGCCCGGCGCCGGGCCATCAGCCGGCGCCAGCCGCCGCGCGCCTGACGTGGATCAGCCGCTGCGCCTCAAGGCACCAGTGTTTCTTGATGCTGTACCAGACGTCGCCGGCCCACAGCGCGTTGGCATTGTCGCCGGGCGGGATCGCGTCGGCCTGGCCGGGGCGGTCCGGAGCGTAGGCGTTGAGCCAGCCGCGCATCGCGTCGTTGGCCGACAGATGGCGCGTGGCGGGGATGACGATGTGGTTGTACGAAGCGGGGAGGAACACGTTGCGCACGGTCGCTTTCCCGTTGGCGTGGTATTCGCTCGCGCCGCGCGCGCCGGCGAAACTCAGCGCGATGATGTCGCCGTTGATCGAAAAGCCCGTGAAATCGTCGACCGTGTCGGGGATCCTCCGCAGTCGATGCACCATGCTCCATTGGTTGGGGAGGACAAGCGCGGCGCCGCCGGCGCCGACCGCGGAGGCGTAGGACACGGTGACTCCGACGACCGGGCGGCGCGCGCCGGTGAGCGGGTCGATGATCGTCGTTCGATTCTCCGTTGCGTCGGCGATCGGGTTCCAGACCTGAAGCTCGCTCCCGAACACGCCGGCCAGCTCGTCCAAGACCTTGACCGCTTGCACGCCGCCCTGGCTGTGGCCGATGATCATCGGTCGTATGCCGTCGCGCTCGTAGTACCAGGCGATCACACCCGCCAGCTGCGCACTGTCCTGATACGGACTGTACGAATACACGCTGTCGAGAACGCCGTCCTGGCGGCGGATCGCGCCTTCGGGGTAGCCCATGCCGGTCAGGAACTCTGCGAACGAAGTCATCGCGAGATAAACCGGATAGATGCCGCCGTGGATCAGCATGATCCGCGGCGCGGGCGCCTTCGACAGCGTGTCGCGCACGTCGTTGGCGCCGATGTGCTCGGGGTCTAGCGCGAGAATGCGGTCTTCCAGCGCAGCGCCGAGTTGCAGCGACTTGAGCACGGTTCCCGCCGCCGGCGGTGGCGCGTTGGCCGGTTCCTGGCCGCGATAGGGCCCGGTGGCGCAGCCGGCGACCACAAGCGAGAGCGCCGCGACGACAAGGAGCTTCAGCATCGTTCGTGGGAGCATCAGAGGAGATCGTGGACTTGGCCGAGAAACGTCGTCGCGACGCGAAGGGCGGTTTCCCGGCTCAAATCCGTGGTGCGAAAGGAGACACCGAGCTGCATGGCGCCGCGGAAGGTCGTAATCGCGAAGACCATCGGCGACATGGGGCCGGTCGGAACCGCGCGCAAGTATTCGGGCGGCGCGCCGGGCGCCGCTGCGGCGCGCCACAGCGGATCGATGTTGAGGCTCGTCACGCCGGCCCAGATCGGGTAATGCTTGGCGAAGAAGCGCCGGCGCCGCTCGAGCCCCAGGAAGCGCCACGCGAGCGCGGCCCAGGCCAATCCGAGCAGCGTCTGCAAGTACAGCTTGTCCTTCTTGATGCGCTCGGTCGCGGCGTGGATGTCGATGGCGAGCCGCCGCAGCCCGATCCCGGGCGGAACCGGGTGCGAGACGCGGAGCGACGCCAGGAACTGGCCGAAGGTGTCACCCGCGTCGGACTCGAATTCGCTGCGTAGGTTCACGATCGACGCGACGCTGAGCTCGTGGCGGGTCTGACCGGCGGTACGGTTTGGCGCGACGGGTGCCAGTGCCTGCAGGAGCATCGCCAGAAAAAGATCGTTGAGTGTGACGCCCCAGTCCTTCGCCGTGCGAAGAAGCGCCGTAAGCTCGGGCGGAGCGACGCGAAAGGACAGGAACGCATTGGTCGCCGGGCGGTCGGTGCGGCAGGGTGCGCGACACGACCGCCGGCAGCTTGCCACCATCGAGGGCAGGCGCGCAAGACCGCGCAGCGCGTGGCCCAGATGGCGCAGGAAAAGTCGGCTGTAGCTCCCAGGATACCGCCGTGGCGTCCAGGGGACGGCGGGCTCCGCCGTGCCCGGCGCATAGCCGGCGACGAGCTTTTCGAGCAGCACCGCGATCGAATCGCCGCCGGCGATGAAATGGTCGTAGGCCAGCCCGAGATAGAACGTCGTCCCTGCGTCGATGGCGAAAAACCGGAACGGCGTGAACACGCCTTCGAGCGGAAACGCGCAATTGAGCTGGCGCTCGATTTCAACTTCCGCGACCGCGCGCGGATCCTCGCCGCCGGCGAGAACCGTGAGCTCGACGGCCGCAGGGCCGCCACGGAATTCGAACCGGTTACGCCGGCGATCGAGCGAGAGGCCGGTCAGGCCCGCGGCTTCGAGTCGCTGCTCGATGCGCTGCTTGAGCCTCGTGGGCTCCAGCGTGTGCGCGACGCCGACCATGTGCACCGCGACGTACGGGTGCAGCTCGCGAAAGCGCAGCATCGTCGCCTGGAACAGGTTCAGCTTGCCGCGCATCATTCGCGTCCCGCGAGGCGGCCGCGCCGGGCGCGGATCAGCCGCTGCGCTTCGAGGCACCAATGTTTCTTGACGCTGTGCCAGATGTCGGCGGCGTGGAGGAGATTCTCCGTATCGGTGTGCGCGACGGGCGGTGGCGCAACGGGCGTGCCCGGAACGTAGCGGTCGATCCAGTCCCGCGTCGCCGGGTCGAGCGCGAGCTCGGCCACGCGCGGGAGCGTGAGGTGGCTTGCGCCGCCCGGGAGAATCACGTTTCGCACCTGCGCCGAGCCGGTGGCGCGATAGGGTTCGGCCGCGCCGAAATTGCCCGCGATCGGATCCCATTCGAGCGAGAAGCCGGTGAATTCAAGGACGGTATCGGGAATCTCGCGCAGCCGCGTGAGCATCGTCCATTGCCCGAGCAGCAATCGCGGCAGCTTGCCGGTGGCAAGTGCGGCGGCGTAGGGAACCCTGAGCCCGACGACGGGACGCTCCTCGCCGGTGATCGGGTCGACGATCGTGGTTCGGGCTTCGGCGACGCTGCGACGCGGGTCCCACACCGGCACCGATGAGCCGAAACCGCCGGCCAGCTCGTGCAGCACCTTGATCGCGACCATGCCGCCCTGGCTGTGGCCGATCAACATCGGCATCATGCCCTCGCGCTCGTAATACCAGGCGAGCGCGCCGGCCAGCTCGCGGGCGTCGACCAAGCTGCTGTACGAGAGCGAGCCGTCGTCCGGATTCCGGATCCGCTCCTCCGGATAGCCCATCGCGATAAAAAATTCCGCGAACGGTGCCATGGTGACGATCGGCACGCTGCCCTGCAGGTTGATGATGCGCGGGGCGCTCGCGCGCGCAAGAACCTCGCGCACCTCGCGCTCCGAGATGCGCTCGGGCACGAGCGCGAGCACGCGATCCTCGCTGGCCGCATCGATCGCAGCCCGGTCGAGAACAAAGCGCGCGACGCCTTCGTCGGAAATCGCGCCGGCCGCGACCGCGAGCCCTACCGCCGCGCAGGCGCCGCGCAACGCCCCGCAGCGGAGGCGCCGCCGCGGCGCAGTGCGGGTGCGAGTCGCGGATCCGACGTTCCGCATGGTTTTAGGGCAGCCTCAATCGCCGCGCGAGCTCGCCCGCCGAGGGAAAAACCGCCCCGTGCGCACGAGATAGTGTCGGTAGGCTTCACCGTGCACGGCGATCAGATGTCGCTCTTCGTGGCGTGCCTTGAGCTGTATCAACACGAAATGAACGGCACCCACAAAGAACATCGGGATGGTCGGTACGACCACGATCGAGCAGGCCATGAGCAGTAGCGACAGCGCGTAGATCGGGTGCCGGACGTACTTGAACAAGCCGTCGGTGATCAACTCCTCCTTGCCCTCCAGGCTCACGTCCATGCGCCAGCGCGTGCCCATCTTCGACCAGCACAGGCTCGTCAGCAGCAGACAGATAACGGCCGTAAACGACGCGATCCAACGCAACGTCTGATAACCCGAGACCAGCCGCACGAACACCGGGATTGCCAGGGGCGCATTGGCGCGGACGAGGGCGAGATACGGCAATGTCAGCCAGGCCGCCACCAGCGGCACCCAAACCAGCCACATGGTTTGCTCCAGGCGCTGTTCCGGGACGAGTCCGCCGAACCGATGCGTCGCCCGGCGCACGCGGACGATCATGATCCCGATGCCGACCCAATAAGCCCAGAGGGTCGCGGTCAGGAGGACACCTGGCCAATCTCTCATCGCCGTTCGCCGCGTGCCGCGCGCACCGGGTCTCTGGTCCGAGATAGCCTCGTTAACTGCCGGATTTGTAAACGCAATCGATTGCTCCTAGAATGCGGCTGGCGCCGGCGCGCAACCCGGCTCGAAGCGGTTCGGTGGCGCAATCGCGGCGCATCCGCTGCTCCGCACGCGCTTCTGCGGTGCTCGATGCAATTTCCGATCCTGACGGCCAGCAACCACAGCATCGCCAACGATCCGCCGGCGCTGCGCACGGTTTGCGTCGGCTTCGGCGTGCTGCTGGCGATCCTGCCTCTCGCGCACGTCACGGCGCTCCGCAACATCCTGGTCGGCGTGATCGCAGCGGCTGCATTCGTGCAGTTCCGGCGTGCGCCATGGAGGAACATCCCTGGCCTGGTCCCATGGCTGGTCTGGCTGACGTTCGCCGCGGCCTCGATCGGCTGGTCGGCGCTGCCCGACACATCGTTCCAAAGCTTTCGGAGCGATCAATTCTATCCGTTCGTCATTTTCCTGGTGAGTTTCCTGCTGGTGCGCACGCTCGGCGGTCGGCTTGCGGTCGCGATCGGCACGGCAGCGGGTACGGTCCTGTGCCTGGCGACGATGTTCGCGGCGGCGATCCTGGTTGCGGACCCCGAGGCCGCGTCCCCGGAGCCCGGCGTGCTCGGGTGGCTCGCCTGGAAGGCCGGCGATGCAACCGATTCGAGCACGTACGTCGCATTCATCGCCGTGCCGCTCTACCTGATCTTGTTGACGTCGCGCCACAGGTGGCGCCGTTGGGCCGCTGCAGGGTGGCTGGTCGTGTTCGCGGCGATCGGGTTCTTGAGCGAGAGCCGGACGCTGGTCGCGACGCTGTTCGTCTCCTTTATCGGCTTTCTCATCGCGCTCGGCATCCTTCGCGGCGCTCTGCGCTGGAAGCCGGTGCTCATGGTCGCGGTCGTCGGCCTGATCGTTTCGGCAGTCTGCATCGAGATCATCTCCCGGGTGCGGCTTCCGGGCCCGCAACCGGCCGATCGCAGCGTCGCCATCGGCATGATCGCGGCCGACACCCGGCCCGCGATCTGGGCTGTGTATCTCGAACTGGCGCAGAAGCGACCGTGGTTCGGCGTGGGCTTGGGCCGCAGCGTTCCGTCGCGCACCTATCGCCTCGAGAACGACGCCGGGCTGCGCCGGATCGACGCCCAGGCGCCGTCGCACGCCCACAACGTGCTTCTCGATCTGGTTCTCCAGGTAGGGCTGGTTGGGCTCGCGCTTTGGATCTGGCTGCACGTCGAGATCCTGCGCCTTGCCTGGCAACGCGCTCGCTCGGGCGGCGACCGCGAGAAGGCCTGGGCGGCGGCGGCGGTCGCGCTGGTGGTCTCGCTGCTGATGAAGAACTCGACCAACGATCTCATCGTCTACGGTAACGCGATCCTGTTCTGGGCGCTGCTGGGGACCATGCTGGGACTGATCTGGCGTCGCGCCGAGGTGGCGACGGAAGCGATCCTGGCGCCGGAGCCCGTCCCCGGCTGACGCGAGGGGCCGCTGCCGATCGTCGGTGGCGAACGACGGAAATAAAAAAGCCGGGCATCGCCCGGCTTCGTTGTTTCGTGGGGATATCGCTTCAGACGGTCTGAATGTTCGACGCCTGTTTCCCCTTCGGCCCCTGGGTGACTTCGAAGCTCACCTTCTGCCCCTCCTTCAACGACTTGAATCCCGGCATGTTGATCGCCGAAAAATGGGCGAACAGGTCTTCGCCACCCCCGTCGGGCGTGATGAAGCCGAAGCCCTTCGCGTCGTTGAACCACTTAACCGTTCCAGTTGGCATGTTTCCAATCCTATTAGTAAAGAAAAAAGATCGGGTCGAACCCGGTCATGTTTCGATCTCAAGGACAGGAAAGTACGGCGCTTCGGCAACTGCCAACGAGCCGGACAGGTCGTGCTTTAGTACTTGAAACAAAACACGAAGCGGACTATACGCGGCGTCTGGCCGCAGGTCAAACCGGGCCCCGGCGCGGCGGTTCGTGCCGGGATCAGTGCCTCGGCCGCAGTCAGGCCAGCTCCCGGCGAACCAATCCCGCCCCGGAACAGAGCGCCTTGAGCTTGCCCCGGGCGACCTCGCGCTTGAGCGGGACCATGCCGCAGTTGGTGCACGGATAGACTCGCTCCGCGGGGACGTGCTTCATGGCGGCGCGGATCGTCGCCGCGACCTCCTCCGGGGTCTCGACCTGGTCGGTGGCAACGTCGATCGCCCCGACCAGAACGTCCTTGCCTGCGAGCAATCCGATCAGTTCCAGGGGCACGTGCGAATTCGCGCATTCGAGCGAGACCTGGTCGATTTTCGAACGCGCGAGGAGCGGGAACGTGTTCTCGTACTGGCGCCACTCCGAGCCGAGCGTCTTCTTCCACTCGATGTTGGCCTTGATGCCATAGCCGTAGCAGATGTGCACCGCGGTCGTGCATTTCAGTCCCTGCGCCGCGCGCTCGAGGGCGGCGATGCCCCAGTCTCGCACCTCGTCGAAGTAGACGTTGAACGCGGGCTCGTCGAACTGGATCACGTCCACACCGGTCGCTTCGATCGCCCGCGCCTCCTCGTTGAGGATCTCGGCGAACGCCGCGGCGAGCTTCTCGCGGCTCCTGTAATGGGCGTCGTAGAGCGTGTCGACCATCGTCATCGGGCCGGGCAGCGTGTACTTGACCTTGTGCTGCGTCTGGCTGCGCAGGAACCTCGCGTCGTCGGCGAAGACCGGATGCCGCCGGGCGACCGGACCGACGACCACAGGTACGGCGGCGTCGTAACGATCGCGGATGCGCACGGTTTTTTTGTGCTCGAAGTCCACGCCCTCGAGGTTCTCGATCAGCGTGGTGACGAAGTGGCGGCGGGTCTGCTCGCCATCGGTGACGATGTCGATGCCGGCATGCTCCTGATCGAACAGCGCCAGGCGCACCGCGTCTCGCTTGCCTTCCGCGAGGGCTTCACCCTGCAGCAGCCACGGCGCCCAGAGCGCTCCGGGGGTGCTAAGCCATTCCGGCTTGGGCAGGCTGCCGGCAATCGTCGTCTGTAGCAGCGCGGCCATCGGGTTCTCCAGGCGGTAGACGAAAGGCGCTACGATTATAGCCGCCGCTCGCACTGCGGCCGGTCGCGAGGCGCGGCGGCTTGACCAGGGCGCGCGGGCCACGTACCGTTGCGCGGCACTCGGGATTCTCGTCATGCCCAAGGTCCTGTACGCCGACTACGACTACCCGAACATCGACCTCGAGCGCAAGCTCTTCGCCGACGCAGGCGTCGAGCTTCTCACCGCGCAGTGCAAGACCCCGGCCGACGTGGCCGCCGCTGCTGCGGGTTGCGCCGGGATCCTGTCGCAATACGCGCCGGTCACCGAGGAAGTCCTGGCCGCGTCGCCGCGACTCGGTATCGTCAGCCGGATCGGCGCCGGGTTCGACAACATCGATACCGCGGCGTGCGCGCGCCACGGCGTCTGGGTCGCCAATTCGCCGGACTACGGTATTGGCGAAGTGGCAACGCATGCGCTGGCACTTGCCCTGGGACTCGTCCGCAACATCGTCGCGTATCACCGCGACATCCACGCCGGGCAGTGGCATTACCTGTCGTCCGGGAAGTTGCGGCGCGCGGCCGAGATGACGCTGGGTATCGTCGGGCTGGGGCGGATCGGCAAACGGATGGCGCACGTCTCCCGCAATATCTTCAAACGGGTGGTGGCTTTCGACCCGTATCTTATCGACGGGGACTTCCCCGCCTACGTCGAGCGCGCGCCCGATCTCGGCGGCCTGCTCGCGGGGAGCGATGTCGTCAGCATCCACGCTCCGCTCAACGCTGAGACCCGCGGCATGATCGACGCGAAGTCTCTGCGGAGGATGCGGCCCGGATCGTACCTTGTGAACACGGCGCGCGGTGCGATCGTCGAGGCCAACGATTTGCTTGCGGCACTCGATAGTGGAATACTTGCCGGCGCCGGGCTGGACGTCTTGCCGGTCGAGCCGATTCCTGCCGGCGACCCGTTACTCGGCCATCCGAAGGTGATCCTGACGCCGCACGCCGCGTTCTTCAGCGTGCAGTCGGAAGTCGATCTGCGGCGCAAAGCGGCACAGAACATCGTCACCTGGCTTGCGACCGGGCGTCCGGACTATGTGGTCGTCCAGGGCACGAAATGGCCGGAGTAGCGATGGAGGAGCAGCATTGGCAGGCGTAGCGATCCAGGCAGTCCACAAGCACTTCGGCTCGACGCACGTGATCCGCGGCGTCGACGTCGACATTGCCGACGGCGAATTCTGCGTGCTGGTCGGCCCCTCGGGCTGCGGCAAGTCCACGCTGCTGCGGATGATCGCCGGGCTGGAGGAGATCAGCGAAGGCGAGATCGCGATCGGCGGCAGGGTGGTGAACCGGGTCCCGCCCAAGGAGCGCGACATCGCGATGGTGTTCCAGAATTATGCGCTCTACCCGCACATGACGGTACGCGACAACATGTCGTTCGCGCTGATGCTCGCCAAGCAGTCGAAGAGCGAAATCGAGACCCGGGTGGCCAAGGCGGCCGACATCCTGGGCCTTGCGCAACTGCTCGACCGCTATCCCCGCCAACTCTCGGGTGGCCAGCGCCAGCGCGTCGCGATGGGGCGCGCGATCGTGCGCGACCCGCAGGTGTTCCTGTTCGACGAGCCGCTGTCGAACCTCGACGCGAAACTCCGCGTGCAGATGCGCACCGAGATCAAGGAACTGCATCAGCGACTGAGGACGACGTCGATCTATGTCACGCACGACCAGATCGAGGCGATGACGATGGCCGACAAGATCGTCGTCATGCGCGACGGCGTGGTCGAGCAGATCGGCGATCCATTGTCGCTGTACGATCGCCCCAACAACACCTTCGTCGCCGGCTTCATCGGCTCGCCGGCGATGAACATGGTACTCGGCACGGCGCGCATGAACGGCGGCAACGGCTGCGTCGAGTTCGCCGGAAACGTGACGCTGCCGCTGCCGCTGGGCGCACGCGCCGCCGACGGCCAGAGTGTGGTCTACGGCATCCGGCCCGAGCATTGCCTGCTTGCGGAGGGCGCGGGGCTGCCCGCGGAAGTCGTCGTCGTCGAGCCCACCGGGGCCGACACGCAACTCTACTGCCGGTTCAACGATCAGGAGCTGACGTCGCTGGTTCGCGACCGGACGAGCTGCCGCGCCGGCGACCGCATCAGCCTGAAGCCCGATCTCGGGCGAGCGCATCTGTTCGACGCCGGCAGTGGCGAGCGGCTCACCGGATAGATTTCATCGATTCGAGCCTGCACGACATCCAACGACTCGAAGGGCAACATCTCCTAAGGAGGAAACCATGAGCAAGTTCAAACGTCGCGATTTTCTGAAAGCCACGGCCGGCGTCGCCGCCGGAGGCGCGCTCGGTGCCGGATCGGCGTTGTTCGCCGAGGAGGCGCAAGCGCAGCAGTTCAAGGTGACGCCCGAAAAAGGCGCCAAGCTGCGCGTGCTGCGCTGGAAACGCTTCGTCCAGGGCGACGAGGACATGTGGGCGGAGAACACGAAGAAGTTCACGCAGGCGACCGGCATCGAGGTGCGCATCGACGCCGAGGGCTGGGAAGATGTGCGGCCGAAGGCGGCCGTCGCCGCGAACGTCGGTAGCGGGCCGGACATCATCATCGGCACCTTTGAGGACGCGCATCAGTATCCCGAGAAGCTGGTCGACGTCACCGACGTCTGCAATTACCTCGGCGGCAAGTACGGCGGGTGGTACGACGTGTGCAAATCGTACTCCACCAATAAGGGCAAATGGATCGCGGTGCCGATGGGCTGCGCGGGCAATGCGCTGGTCTATCGCATCAGCACCGCGAAGGCCGCGGGATTCGATTCGGTTCCGAAGGACCTCCCGGGATTCCTCAAGCTTTGCCAGGGCCTGAAGGCGAAAGGCCTGCCGCCCGGATTTGCGCTCGGCAACGCCACGGGCGACGGCAATGTCTGGACCCATTGGCTGGTTTGGTCGCACGGCGGCAAGATGGTGGACGGGAAGAACAACGTCGTCATCAACAGCCCGGAAACGATCGCCGCGCTCGAATACAGCAAGCAGCTTTACGAGACCTTCGTTCCCGGCACGTTGTCGTGGCTCGATCCGAACAACAACAAGGCGTTCCTCGACGGCCAGATTGGAATGACGACCAACGGCATCTCGATCTACTACGCCGCCAAGACCTCGCAAGACCCGAAGCTGAAGGAGATGGCGGCCGACATCGGTCATGCCAACCTGCCGGTGGGGCCCGTGGGCAAGACCACGGAGCTCAACCTCTTCTTTCCGATGATGGTGTTCAAGTACTCGAAGTATCCGAACGCGGCCAAGGCCTACCTCGCGTTCATGATGGAAAAGCCGCAATACGAGCCGTGGCAACAAGCCTCGATCGGCTACGTGACGCAGCCGCTCAAGGCCTACGAGTCGAACCCGATCTGGACGTCCGATCCGAAGCACACGCCTTACCGCGATGCAATGAAGATCATGCTGCCGAACGGGTACGCAGGCGAGATGGGTTATGCGTCGGCGGCGGCGATGGCCGACTTCATCATCGTCAACATGGTGGCGGAAGCGGCGTCAGGCTCGAAGACCCCGAAGGAGGCGGCGGAGCGGGCGCAGAAGCGCGCCGAGCGCTACTACAAGGTTTGATAGTGCGTCAGCGCAGCTGACGCACTATCTGCGCGGATTGAAGCGGGCGCCTCCGGCGCCCCTTAATCCGCGCAAAACCCATCGCGGTACGCCTTCGAGATTGCATGGCCTCGCGCTCCACCGCGCTGTCGCGCGCACTCGACAACCGCAATCTCCTCGGGCTGTTGTTCATGCTGCCCGCGGCGGCGCTGTTGCTGCTGTTCCTGACGTATCCGCTGGGGCTGGGGACGTATCTCGGCTTCACCGACACCAAGATCGGACGCAGCGGCGTGTGGATCGGCTTGGAGAACTATGAGTTTCTGTGGGGCGACGCCGTCACGCGCCTGGCGCTGTTCAACACGCTCTTCTACACGACGATCGCGAGCGTGATCAAGTTCGCACTGGGCCTCTACCTCGCGCTGCTGCTGAACAAACGTCTTCCGTTCAAGGCGTTCTTCCGCGCCGTCGTGCTGTTGCCCTTCATCGTTCCGACGGCGCTTTCCGCGCTCGCGTTCTGGTGGATCTACGATTCCCAGTTCTCGATCATCAGTTGGGTGCTGGTGAAGATGGGCCTGATCCACGGCTACATCGACTTTCTCGGCGATCCGTGGAACGCGCGCTTTGCGACCATCGCGGCCAACATCTGGCGCGGCGTTCCTTTCGTTGCAATCACGCTGCTCGCCGGGTTGCAGACCATCTCGCCGTCATACTACGAGGCGGCGAGCCTGGATGGAGCGTCGCCCTGGCAGCAGTTCCGCCACGTGACTCTGCCGCTCCTGACGCCGATCATCGCCGTGGTCATGACCTTCTCGGTGCTGTTCACGTTCACCGACTTTCAGCTGATCTACGTGCTCACGCGCGGCGGTCCGCTCAACGCGACACATCTGATGGCGACGCTTTCGTTCCAGCGCGCCATATCCGGCGGCAATCTCGGCGAAGGCGCCGCGATCGCGACCGCGATGGTACCGTTCCTGCTAGCGGCGATATTGATCAGTTACTACGGATTGCAGCGGCGCGCGTGGCAGCAGGGGAGTGCGGATAAATGACTACTGCCGACGCGACTGCCCAACCGATCGACTCGCAGGGAATGAATTACCTGGTGTCGCTCCCGCGGCGCATCGTCACGATTTATCTCCCGCTCGGGGCGTTCCTGTTCGTGCTGCTGTTCCCGTTCTACTGGATGGCCATGACGACGTTCAAGCCGGACGAGGAGCTGCTGTCGCACGAGGGCAATCCGTTCTGGGTCAACAACCCCACGCTGGCGCACGTCAAGAAGCTGCTTTTCGATACCCCGTATCCGGAGTGGCTGTGGAACACCGTCCTGATCTCGGTGGTATCTACCGCGCTTTCGTTGTTCTGCAGCGTGCTTGCCGCTTACGCCATCGAGCGGCTGCGCTATCGCGGGTCGCGCTACGTCGGCGCGAGCATCTTTCTCGCCTACCTGGTGCCGCCGTCGATTCTTTTCATCCCTCTGGCGACCATGGTGTACCAGTTGAATCTCTTCGACACGAGGCTCGCGCTGATCCTGACCTACCCGACATTCCTGATCCCGTTCTGCACCTGGCTGCTGATGGGCTATTTCAAGACCATTCCCTTCGAGCTGGAGGAGTGCGCGTTGATCGACGGGGCGAGCCGGCTGCAGATCCTGATCAAGATCGTGTTGCCGCTGGCGGTGCCGGGCCTCATCTCGGCCGGCATTTTCGCCTTCACGCTGTCGTGGAACGAGTTCATCTACGCGCTCACTTTTGTCTCGTCGTCCGAGGTCAAGACCGTGCCTGTCGGCGTGGTGACCGAGCTGGTCGAAGGCGACGTCTATCACTGGGGCTCGCTGATGGCGGGCGCGCTGCTCGGTTCGCTTCCGGTCGCGGTGCTGTACTCGTTCTTCGTCGAGTACTACGTGTCTGGATTGACTGGCGCGGTCAAGGAGTAACTGAGCGCCGTGCAAGATCGGACTCGCTGTGCCAAGTGCATCGGGACGCGATGATGACCAGGATCGCAGTTCTCGACGATTGGCAGAATGTCGCGCGCAGCTGCGCGGATTGGTCGCCTGTGCTCGCGCGGGCCGACGTGCAGTTCTTTCGAGCCTCCTTCGACGATGAGGACGCCGCAGCGAAGGCGGTCTCACCGTTCGAAATCGTGCTCACGATCCGGGAGCGCACGCCGTTTCCCGCGTCGCTCGTCACGCGCCTTCCGAACCTGCGCATGCTCGGGATGACGGGCGCGCGCGCGGCGCTGATCGACGTCGCGGCGCTGATCGCGCGCGGCGTGACGGTTTGCTATACGGGCGGCGGCCCGTCCGGCGCGTCGACGGCGGAGATTGCGCTGGGCCTGATGCTCTCCGCGGCGCGGCGCATCCCGACCGGC
Source organism: Casimicrobiaceae bacterium (assembly GCA_041493285.1). GTDB lineage: Bacteria > Pseudomonadota > Gammaproteobacteria > Burkholderiales > Casimicrobiaceae > PALSA-1003. Next base: position 23,981 of record JBGPYP010000003.1, on the reverse strand, counting down.
GATGCTGCGGTCCGCGACGGGCGCTTCCAACAGGGCACGAGCGCGGGACCGGTCCTGGCCGGCAAGACCGTCGGGCTCATCGGTCTCGGGAGGATTGGCGCGCTGATGGCGCGGTATTGCAGGGCGCTCGACATGCACGTGCTAGCGTGGAGTCAGAACCTCACCGCCGAGGCGGCTTCCGCAGCCAGCGCAACCCGCGCGTCCAAGGATGAGCTACTGGCCGGCGCCGATATCGTCAGCCTGCATCTGGTACTCTCCGAGCGCACGCGCGGCATCCTGGGAGCGTCCGATCTGGCGCGAATGAAGCCCGGCGCCATTCTGGTCAATACCGCCCGCGCGGCGCTGGTCGACGAAGCCGCGCTGGTCGACGCGGTCCAATCGGGCAGGCTAATCGCGGCGCTGGACGTCTTTCACCGCGAGCCGCTGTCGCCGACGCACCCGCTTGCTCTCGCTGCCAACACGGTATTGACACCGCATCTGGGGTACAGCGCGCTGGAGGTCTATGCGGAATATTATCGGCACACGGTCGAGAACGTGCTCGCGTTTCTCGATGGCAAACCGATCCGCGTCCTCGCGGCGCCCAAGGACTGAACAGCTGCGGGTAGGCAACCAACTCAGGGATCTGCCGCAGCAAGCCAAAGGAGGGCGACCGTGTTGAAGATCATGGGAAGGAAGACGTCCAGCAATGTGCAGAAGGTCCTGTGGTGCTGCGGCGAGATCGGCATTCCGTTCGAACGCGAAGACATCGGTGGTGAGTTCGGGAGGAACAAGTCGCCGGAATATCTCGCGCTCAATCCGAACGGGCTCGTGCCGACGATCGACGACGATGGTTTCATCCTTTGGGAGTCCAACGTCATCGTCCGCTACCTTGCGGCGAAATACGCCCTGGGGACCCTGTGTCCGAGCGACCTGCAGCGCCGCGCCGATGCCGACCGCTGGATGGACTGGCAACAGACGACGCTCGGGCTGCCGATGGGAATACTCTTTCGCGGACTGTTGAAGTCCCCTCCGGATAAGATCGAGCGCGCCGAGTTGACGACCGCCGAACAGAAAGCGGCGTCGACCTGGAAGATCCTCGAGGCTCAGCTGGCGAAACAGGCCTATGTCGCCGGCGCCACGCTGACGATAGGGGACATCGCGCTGGGTAACGCCGTGCACCGTTGGTTCAAGCTGCCTATCGAGCGTTTGGACCTGCCGAACTTGGAACGGTGGTACGGACGGCTGTGCGAACGTCCGGCGTACAAGCAACACGTCGCCGCCGTCTGAACGACGGGGCAAGCGCCGAATATGGGCAGATGCGCTAGAATGCGCGTTGCAAGGACTACGGAATAACCCCATGGCCATCCAGGACACGATTCGCGAGCAGGTGACCACGCACCCCGTGGTGCTGTACATGAAAGGCTCGCCGCAGTTCCCGCAATGCGGGTTCTCCAGCGCGGCGGTGCAGATGCTGCAGGCTTGCGGCATCGACCGATTCTTCTCGGTCGACGTGCTCGCCGATCCGGAGATCCGGCAGGGGATCAAGGATTACGCCAACTGGCCGACGATTCCGCAGCTCTATGTCAGCGGCGAGTTCGTCGGGGGCTCCGACATCATGCGCGAGATGTACGAGTCGGGCGAGCTGCAGCAACTGCTCGCCAAACAAGCGGCCTGAACCGCGCTTCGCTTTGAGCCGACGGCGGCGGGAATCCCCCGCCGTTTTCGTTTCGCTACAAGCCGTTCGGCCGGCGGCGCGTCAGGTCCGCGCGCGCTGTACGCGTTTCACTTCGGGAATTCGGCGCAAGGCCCGCATCACGTGGGCGAGGTGGCGCCGGTCCCGCACCTGCACGCTGAAGAACATGTTGACGACGTGATCGCCATCGGGACGTTCCATCGACACGTACTCGATGTTCGCGCCGGCGTCGGCGATCTCGGTCGCGAGCCGCGCGAGGAGCCCGCGCTGGTCGTCCACCAGCAGCCGGACGCCGGCCTCGAACACGCCGGCGACCTGCGGTGCCCACTCGACGTCGACCACTTGATCGGTATCGCGGCCTTTGCGCAGCGTCTGGCAATCGCGGGTGTGAACCAGCAGGCCCTGGCCGCGGCGAAACTGGCCCACGATCGCATCGCCCGGGATCGGGCGACAGCACTTGCCGTATTGGATCGCCATGCCCTCGACGCCGCGCAGCTGCAATGCGCCAGGGCGCGCCGGCCCGGACCCGGGCGCCGGGTCGTCGGCCACGCGCGCGTTCGCGCGCGTCAGCGCCTGCGCGACGACGAACGACAGCCGCTTGCCCAGCCCGATGTCGGCCAGAATCTCCAGATGGCTCTTGGCGCCGTATTCGCGCGTAAGCGCCTCCCAGCGATCCCAGGTGATCGACCCCGGCGACTCCTTGAGCGAGGCCAGCGCCTGCTCGAGCATGCGCTCGCCCAGCGCCGCGGATTCCTTTTGTTGCAGCGTCTTCAGGAAGTGGCGGATGCGCGAGCGCGCCTTGCCGGTCGCCACGAAGTTGAGCCACGACGGGTTCGGTCGTGCAGACGGCGCGGTGATGATTTCGACCTGGTCGCCGCTTTTCAATTCGGTGCGCAGCGGCATCAGCTCGTAATTGATCCGCGCTGCGGTGCAGTGGTGGCCGATGTCGGTGTGGACCCCATAGGCGAAGTCGACCGCCGTCGCGCCGCGCGGCAGCGCCATGATCTTCCCCTTCGGCGTGAACACGTAGATTTCGTCGGGGAAGAGGTCGCCCTTGATGTGCTCGAGGAACTCCTTGGAATCACGGGATTCCGACTGGATTTCGAGCAGGCTCTGCAGCCACCGGTGCGTCTGCTGCTGCGCTTCCGCGATGTCGAGTTGCCCGCCGGCCTTGTACAGCCAGTGCGCGGCGACGCCCGCCTCGGCGATGCGGTGCATGTCGTGGGTACGCAGCTGCGCCTCCAGAGGCGTGCCGAACGGCCCGAACAGCGTGGTGTGCAGCGACTGATAACCGTTGGCCTTGGGGATCGCGACGTAATCCTTGAACTTTCCCGGGATCGGCTTGTACAGGCCGTGCAGCGCGCCCAGCGCCGCATAGCACGCCGTGGTGTCCTTCAACAGCACGCGCACGCCGTAGATGTCGAAGACCTGCGAGAACGTGTAATGCTTCTCGCGCATTTTCTTGTACACGCTGTACGCGGTCTTCTCACGGCCGGTGACCGTCGCCGCGATGCCGTCGCGCTTCAGGCCGTCGCGAATCGACTGCAGGATCCGGTCCATGACCTCGCGCCGGTTGCCGCGCGCGGCCTTGATCGCCTTGGCGAGCACGCGGTAACGCACCGGATAGAGGTGCTTGAAGGACAGCTCCTGCAACTCCTGGTAGAGGGCGTTCAAGCCCAGTCGGTTGGCGATCGGCGCGTAGATGTCGAGCGTCTCGCGGGCGATGCGCTCGCGGTGCGCGCTCGCCATCGCGTCGAGCGTGCGCATGTTGTGCAGCCGGTCGGCGAGCTTGATCAGGATGACGCGCACGTCCTGCGCCATCGCCAGGAGCATCTTGCGGAAGCTCTCGGCCTGGAGATCCTCGCGCGACTGGAACTCGATCTGATCGAGCTTGGAGACGCCGTCGACCATGTCGGCCACCGGCTTGCCGAACGAGCTCTCGATCTCGGTCTTGGTGACGCTGGTGTCCTCCATCACGTCGTGGAGGAGTGCCGCGGCGAGCCCCTGGGCGTCGAGCCGCCACTGCGACAGGATGCTGGCTACCGCCAGCGGGTGCGTGATGTACGGCTCGCCGGACTTGCGGAACTGGCCCTGATGCGCGTGCTCGGAGAAGGCGAACGCGCGCTCGACCAGCGCGACGTCAGGGGGCGGCAGATAGTGACCAAGATGTCGGGTGAATTCGGCGATTTCCGGCATGCTTGGGCACGTTGCGACGTAACTACGCTTTAGCTCAACGTCTGCGGCTTGAGCAGCATCTCGATGCCGACCTTGCCCGCGGCGATTTCGCGCAAAGCGATGACCGTGGGCTTGTCGCGATCCGGATCGACCAGCGGCTGCGAACCGGCGCTGATCTGGCGCGCGCGGTTGGTCGCCGCGAGGGTGAGCTCGAAGCGATTGGGTATCCTGGCAAGTGCGTCGTCGATCGTGATGCGGGCCATGGTTCTTCCGTTCAAGTCAGTTCAGTTGGAGGAGCAGCGCCTGATGCCGGACGCGCTGCTGCGCGCTGCGTAGCCGCGATGCCCGCACGATAGCGGAGAGGTCGTCGACTGCCGAAGCAAAGTCCTGATTAATAATAACATAGTCGAACTCGCCGCAATGGCGCATCTCCTCGCGCGCCGCGTTGAGCCGCCGGGCGATGGTCTCGGCATCGTCCTGGCCTCGACGCAACAAACGCTCCCGGAGCAGCGCGAGCGACGGCGGCAGGATGAAGATGTGGACCGACTCCGGAACGAGCCTGCGCACCTGCTCCGCGCCCTGCCAGTCGATCTCGAGCAGCACGTCCTGGCCGGCCTCCACCTGCCGCTTGAGCCACGTGGCGCCGGTCGCGTACCAGTTGCCGTGTACGTGCGCGTGCTCGAGAAACTCGCCCGCGTCCTTCAGTGCCTCGAACCTCTCCGCCGTCACGAAGTGATAGTCGATACCATCGGTTTCGCCCGGGCGCGGCGGCCGTGTCGTGTAAGACACCGACAGCCGGATGGTTGGTTCCCGCTCGAGCAACGCGCGCGTGAGGCTCGTCTTTCCGCCGCCCGACGGGGCCGCGACGATGAACAGGTTGCCGACACCGCCGGCGGCCTCCTTGGTAGCGATTGCTAGTGTCATTGTTTATATGTTCGGCCGCGGCCGCACTCGCCATGCGCACGCGCATGGGGCCCCTCGCCGGGCGCTCGGCGGCCTACTCGATATTCTGGACCTGCTCGCGCATTTGCTCGATCAGCACTTTGATCTCCAGCGCGGCCTGCGAAAGCTCGGCGTCCACCGACTTCGAGCCGAGCGTGTTCGCCTCGCGGTTAAGCTCCTGCATCAGGAAGTCCAGCCGCTTGCCGCTGCTTCCTCCGGCGCCGAGGACGCGCCTCACTTCGGCGACGTGCGTGGCGAGGCGCGAGACTTCCTCAGCGACGTCGATCTTGGTCGCGAACAGAGCGAGCTCCTGCTTGAGCCGTTCGGCGTCGGGGTCGAGGCCGGCCTCCTTCAACCGCGCGCCGAGCTTTTCGACGTACGCGGCATGGATCGCCGGCACGCGCGGCGCGACGCGCTCGATCTGCGCTTCGATTCCGCGGCAGCGCTCCTCGAGCATCGCCTTGAGCTTCTCCCCCTCGCGTGAGCGCGACGCGGCAAGCTCGGCAAGCGTCTGGCGCACCAGGCCGACGGCGCGCTCGGCCAACACCTCGGGCGGAAGCGACGGTTCGGTGAGCACTCCCGGCCAGCGGAGGATCTCGACGATCGTCAGCGGCGCGCTGCCCGGCGCGTGCCGCAGGACCTCGGCGGCCGCGTCGCGAAGCTGGGCGACGCGCTCGGCATTGACCGCGAGCGTTGCCGCACCGGGCAACGTGTGGTTGAGGGCGATCCGGCAATCGACCTTGCCCCGCTTGAGCTCCGCGGCGAGGAGCTCGCGCACCGTGGCGTCTAGCGTGCGCAGCTCGTCGGGCAGGCGCAACTGCAGATCGAGGTAGCGATGGTTGACCGAGCGCAACTCGACGCTAAGCGACCCCCCGGGCAGCTCGGCGGCTGCCGCCGCGAAGCCGGTCATGCTTAAGATCATCGGTCGTCGTTGCGCGGGCGCCGGAAGCGGCAAGAACGGGAGAAAGTCAATGAAATCTTTACTTTATGCGCTGGCTTGCCGAGAATGTAGAGGTTATCAATCCCACGCGCAAGTACGGGCGGAACGCATCTTGCTCCGCCCTCGCCTATGGGCGTCACCAACCAAGCCCTCCCGTCCGGCTACCAGCTGCTGAACTACCGGATCGACCGCCAGATCAGTCGCGGCGGGTTTTCGATCGTCTATCGGGCGTTCGACGACAGCGGCGTACCGGTCGCTATCAAGGAATATCTGCCCTCGTCGCTGGTGCTGCGTACCGAGGGCGACATCGTGCGCGCTAGCACCGCAGAGAATCTCACGTCATTCCGGTATGGCATGAAGTGCTTCTTCGAGGAGGGCCGGGCGCTGGCCAAGATCAACCACCCCAACGTGGTGCGCGTCCTGAACTTCTTCCGCGCCAACGAAACGGTGTACATGGTGATGCGCTACGAGCGCGGGCGCACGCTGCAACAGCAGATCCAGATGCGCCAGGACCAGGTGTCCGAGCGGCTGGTGCGGCATGTGTTCATGCACCTGCTCAACGGCTTACGCGAGGTACACACCCACAAGCTCCTGCATCTGGACATCAAGCCGGCGAATGTCTACCTCCGCACCGACGGCTCGCCGGTGCTGCTCGACTTCGGCGCCGCGCGGCAGACGTTGACCAACACCCGGCCGAAGCTCGCGCCGATGTACACGCCCGGATTCGCCGCGCCGGAGCAGTACCGCGATCCCGACCGGCTCGGGCCGTGGACCGACGTGTACGGCATCGGCGCGAGCATGTTCGCTTGCCTTGCCGCCTTCGCGCCGCAGGCCGCCGACGCGCGGGCGCAGGAAGATCATCTGGTGTCGGCCAAGAAGATCTGGGCGGGCGCGTACTCCGACAACGTGCTCGAGGTGATCGACTGGTGCCTGCGGCTCGACCCGCTCGAGCGCCCGCAGAGCGTGTTTGCATTGCAGAAGGCGATCCGCGACATTCCGCCGCGCAAGCGCAAGCTGACTTTCCTCGATACGCTGAAGAAGAAGCTGTTCAGCGAGGTCGTCTAGAGGAATCCGTCTAGAGGAAGCCGCGTGCGTTTCACGATCTTCCAGGAGAGCCGCAAGGGTCAGCGCAAGGTCAACCAGGACCGGCTTGCGTACACCTACAGCCGCGACACGCTGTTGCTGGTCGTCGCCGACGGCATGGGTGGGCATGCTGGCGGAGAAATCGCGGCACAGATTGCAGTTCGATTGTTCGTCGAACGCTTTCAGCAGGAGGCGAAGCCCACGCTCAAGAACCCGCTCAAGTTCCTCCAGGACTCGATGCTGCGCGCGCACCAAGCGCTGGGCTCGTACGCCAACCAGTTTTCGATGCTGGAAACGCCGCGCACGACTTGCGTGGCCTGCGTGGTCCAATCCAACTACGCGTATTGGGTGCACGTGGGCGATTCGCGGCTCTACCTGTTCCGGCAGGGCGGACTGATCGGCCAGACCAAGGATCATTCCAAGGTGCAGTACCTTCTCGATCAGGGAATCATCGGCGCGCACGAGGTGGTCGATCACCCCGACCGCAACAAGATCTTCAGCTGCCTGGGCGGCCTGGTCGATCCCGTGATCGACCTGTCTAGGCGGACCCCGTTACGCAACGGCGATCTCATCGTGCTTTGCACCGACGGCTTGTGGAGCGTGTATCCGCAGGAAGAGATCGCGCGGGCGTTGACGGGAACGCCGACACTCAAGGCGGCGCCGACGATGATGCGCGAGGCCGAGGTCCGTGGCGGGCCGGAGGGGGACAACCTCTCGATCGTCGTCGTGCGCTGGGGTCCGGAGACCTTGACCGACGAGCCGACGACGATCACCGAGACGCTGGGCCTGGGCGAGTTCCAGACCGAGATCGATCGGACGCTTACGCTGACCGATCGGACGGGCGCGCAGCGCGACCTGACCGACGACGAGATCGAACGCGCGATCGCGGAGATCCAGGCGACGATCAAGCGGTACCGACGGTAAAGGGTAAAATAGGGTTAGAGACGACTATGCCGGGGCGCCTTCCGTCCGGCGGCTTCATCGGACGCCGTCTCTGACCCCGGTTCATGCGGCACCTGATCCTCGACACCGAAACGACCGGCCTCGACCCGAAGCTGGGTCACCGCGTCATCGAGATTGCCGCCGTCGAGGTCGTCGACCGCCGGCTGACCGGGCGCAGCGTGCACTTCTACGTCAACCCGGAGCGCGAGATCGACGCCGGCGCCACCGACGTGCACGGCCTGACCTGGGACATGCTGCGCGACAAGCCGCGGTTCGGCGACATTGCCGGCGAATTCGTCGAGTTCGCGCGCGGCGCCCGCTGGGTCATTCACAACGCGCCGTTCGATCTCGCGTTCCTCGACGCGGAGTTCGAGCGGCGGGAGCTGCCGTCGACCGCGGGAATCTGCGAGAGCGTCATCGATACGCTGGCGCTCGCCCGCGAGCAGTTTCCCGGCAAGAAAAACAGCCTCGACGCGCTCTGCGAGCGATTCGGCGTCGCCAACGCGCATCGCACGCTGCACAGCGCGCTGCTCGACGCGCGACTGCTCGCCGAGGTTTACCTGGCGATGACGCGCGGCCAGGAGAGCCTCGTCATCGACCTCGCCGTCCCGGCGCTGGCCGCGACCGCCGCCGCCGGCACGAAGGCGCTGCCGTCCGTGCGCGTCCTCGAGCCCTCCGCCGACGAGCTTGCGGCGCATCGCGAGTACCTCGCCGCGGTCGACCGCGAGGCCAAGGGCCGCTGCGTCTGGCTCGCGCTCGACGAGCAGCGCGGGTCGATTTCCCCCACCGGGCTGAACGCAGGTCCGTAACGTAACATGCCTGTCATGCGCGCCATAGATACTGTTGTGGCTTCGCCAACCGCCGCACGCTCACCGGTGACCTCGATCGCGCCCGCCCCCAATCCTGCCGCCGGCAGGGAGCCTGATCCGCCGGCAATCAATCGCGAGCTGTCGATCCTGGCGTTCAACCGGCGGGTTCTGGCTCTCGCCGAGGATCCGGCGACGCCGTTGCTCGAGCGGCTGCGCTTCCTTTGCATCGTGAGCAGCAACCTCGACGAGTTCTTCGAGATCCGGGTCGCAGGTCTGCGTGAACAGGTCCGGTTGAAGGCTTCACTGGTCGGCACATCGCTGCACGAGCTCAGGATTAATCTCGGCGAGATCAGCGACGGCGCGCAGACGCTGGTCGCCGAGATGTACGGAGTGCTCAACGGGCAGATCCTGCCGACGCTGGTCGCGGCGGGGATACGCATGCTGCACGATGCCGACCGCAGCCCCGCGCAGCGGGCCTGGGTGGCCGAATACTTTCAACGCGAGATCCGGCCGCTGCTGACGCCCATCGGCCTCGACCCCGCGCACCCGTTTCCGCAGGTCGTCAACAAGAGCCTGAATTTCATCGTCGAGCTGTCCGGGCGCGACGCTTTCGGGCGCGAGACCAGCGTGGCGATCGTCAAGGCGCCCCGGCTCGTACCGCGCGTGATCGCGATGCCGCGGGACGTCGCCGGCGACGACAACACCTTCGTGCTGCTCTCGTCGATCATGCATGCCCACCTGGACGAGCTTTTCGCGGGCCGCGAGGTGGTGAGCTACTCGCAATTCCGCGTCACGCGCGACGCGGACCTGTGGATCGACGAGGAAGAAGTCAAGAACCTGCGCCAGGCGCTGGAAGGCGAGCTGCCGCACCGCCAGTTCGGGCTGGCCGTGCGGCTCGAAGTCGCGGCGAGTTGCCCGCGGCACCTTGCCGCCTTCCTGCTGCAGCAGTTCGAGCTGCAGGATGTCGACCTTTATCGTTGCGGGGGGCCGGTGAATCTGGCGCGGATGTCGGCGCTCATCGACCAGGTCGACCTGGACGAGCTCAAGTATCAGGCGTTCGTGCCCGGCCTGCCCGACCGCTTGCGCGATCAGCAGGACGTGTTCGCAGCGATCCGGCAGCACGACATCCTCCTGCACCACCCGTACCAGTCGTTCGAGCCGGTGGTGGACTTCATCCGCAAGGCCGTGGACGATGCGGACGTAGTCTTGATCAAGCAGACCGTCTATCGCACCGGCGTCAACTCGGTGTTAATGGAGGCGCTGGTCGAGGCGGCGCGCCGCGGCAAGGAAGTCACCGTGGTCGTCGAGCTGATGGCGCGCTTCGACGAAGAAGCCAACATCAACTGGGCCGAGCGGCTGGAGCAGGCGGGCGCGCAGGTCGTCTACGGCGTGTTCGGACTCAAGACGCACGCCAAGCTCGCGCTGCTGCTGCGGCGGGAGAAGGACGCCGCCGGGCGGGCGCAGCTGCAGCGCTACGCCCATCTGGGCACCGGCAACTACCATCCGCGCACTGCGCGCCTCTATACGGATTTCGGGCTCCTCACCGCGAACCCGGAGATCTGCGCCGACGTCGACGAGGTGTTTCTCCACATCACGAGCCTCGCCAAGGCGAACAAGCTCAAGCGACTGTGGCTCGCGCCGTTCACGATGCACCGCCACCTCCTCGAGGCCATTCGCCGCGAGACGCGCCACGCCAAGGAGGGCAAGCGCGCGCGCATCGTGGCGAAGATGAACGCGCTGCTCGAGGAAGCCGTGGTCAAGGCGCTGTACGCCGCGTCGCAGGCCGGGGTGACGGTCGAGCTAATCGTGCGTGGCGCGTGCGCGTTGAGACCCGGCGTCAAGGGTGTTTCCGACAACATTCGCGTCCGCTCGGTCGTCGGCCGCTTTCTCGAGCACAACCGTATCTGGCTGTTCGACAACGACGGCGCTGAGGACGTTTATCTCTCCAGCGCCGACTGGATGGGGCGCAACCTGTTCCGGCGCATCGAAGTCGCTTTCCCGGTCCTCGATCCCGCGCTCAAGGCGCGGGTGATCGACGAAGGTCTCAAGCCCTATCTCGCCGACAGCCAGGATGCCTGGGAGCTCGCTGCCGACGGCAGCTACGAGAGGACGAAGGCCAAGGGGCGCACCTCGCCCTCGTCGGCTCAACTGGAGTTGCTCGAACGCATGGCGGACAAGACTGCGGCCGGCTTCTAGGATCGCCGGTGCTGACATGGATCTGATCCTCTGGCGCCACGCGGAAGCCGAGCCGGGCGAGCCCGATCTCGGCCGCCGGCTGACCGCCAAGGGCGTCAAGCAGGCCGAGCGCGTCGCAGCCTGGCTCGACGGGCATCTGCCCGACACGACGCGGATCCTTGCCAGTCCGGCCGACCGCTCACAGCAGACCGCGCTGGCGCTCAAGCGCAAGTTTCGCGTCGTGCCCGAGCTTGCACCCGGCGCGGCGGCGGCCGACGTGCTCGCGGCCGCGGGATGGCCCGACGCGCGCGAGGCTGTCCTCGTCGTCGGTCATCAGCCGACACTGGGCGAGGTCGCGGCGTCGCTGCTCGCGGGCGAGGAGCTGCCGTGGAGCGTGCGCAAGGCCGCGGTGTGGTGGCTCTCCAACCGGGTGCGCGACGGGGCCGCCGGCGTCGTGCTCAGAGTCGTCATCGGCCCCGACTTCGTCTGAATCCGCGTCGCCCCGCGCGCCAACCGGCGAGCGATCAGTCGCGTGCGGCTTTCCAGGGGTAGCCCAGCGCACTCCATTGCGAGCGCTCCTTGGCGAGGAGATGCGCGGTCAGCGGATGTGAGGCAAGCCAGCGCGGCGAGACGTCGAGCGCGATGCGGCGCCCGACCTTGAGCGGGATGCGCGGCAAGGCGATCGCCGCGCGCGCGTGGTGGAACAGGACGGCGAGTCGCAGCGCGAGCAGTTGCACCCGGGTGTCGTCGTCGCCCAGCGCCGGCTGCACCTTCGCGAGTCCGCCGCGACACCCGAAGACGAGCAGCGCGAGGCGCCCCTGGTCGCCGGCGGAGAACCCCGGCATGTCCGCGTGCTGAAGGATGTACGCGCTGTGCTTGTGGAAACCGATGTGCGACACCGACATGCCGATCTCGTGCAGCGTTGCCGCCCATTCGAGCAGCTGCAGGCTCGCGGCGTCGGGCCGTCCTAGCGCCCGGCGGTACAGGTCGGTCGCCAGCGCGGCGACGCGCGCGGCGTGTTCGCGGTCGATCGTGTAGCGCTTGACGAAGCGCGCGACGGTCACGCCGCGCACGTCTTCGTCGATGGTGCGGCCGAGCAGGTCGTAGAGCACGCCCAGGCGCAGCGCGCCGCCGACCGGGTCGATGCGCTGGACCTTGAGCTCGGCGACAGCGGCGGCCATGATCGACAGACCCGCTGCCAGCACCGGCGCGCGCTCGGGCTTGAGCGCGTGCAGCGACAGGCGCCCGATCTGCCGCGCCGCGAGCATGCGCTGCTTGAGCCGCGAGAGCCCGACCGGGGTGATGCCGCCGCCGGAGAAGCCGTTCTGCTCGAGGATCTCGGCGAGCGCAGCGGCCGTGCCGGACGACGCGTACGCATCGTGCCAGTGACGCGGACCGAACTCCTTCGCGATCGCCTCGATCTCCGCGCGCGCGGCCGTTTCCGCGCCGGCGAACGCCTCGGCGGTGAGACGGCCGTCCGGGAAAAATCGCTGCGTCATTCCCACGCAGCCGATCTTGAGCGACTCCAGGCGCTCGGGTTCGAGCCCGCGGCCGATGATGAACTCGGTCGAGCCGCCGCCGATGTCGATGACCAGCCGTGGTTCGAGCGACCGCGGCAACTCGTGCGCGACACCGAGATAGATCAAGCGCGCCTCTTCATGCCCGCCGATGACGTCGATCGGGAAGCCCAGCGCGCGTTCGGCCTGCGGCAGAAACTCGCGGGCGTTCTTCGCCACGCGGAAGGTATTGGTCGCGACCGCGCGCACCGCCGACGGATGCAGCCCGGCGAGGCGCTCGCGGAACCGGGCGAGGCATTCGAGCGCCGCTCGCATCGCCGAGGATTTGATCCGGCCTTGCGGGTCGAGACCGGCGCCGAACCGCAATGTCTCGCGCCAGGTGTCGAGGCGATAGATTTGATCGCCCTCGACGCGACCGATCTCGAGCCGGAAGCTGTTCGAGCCGAGATCGACGACGGCAAGCGTTCTGGCGGGCGCGGTGGACACGGTCGTCGGACGGGCCATGACAAGAGCGGGACCGAAGCGAACGGCCAAGGCTAACAGAAAACGCAGCGGGCGCGGCCGCGCTGCCTTTGGGCCGCGTAGCGTTTCTGCTACGCTCGACGCCTTATCGTCCCGCGCGTTAGCGCTTCCGGTCCGATGCCGGTCGACTATCTCAAGAAGATCCTGACGGCCAAGGTCTACGACGTCGCGATCGAATCGCCGCTCGAACTCGCCCCAACGTTGTCGTCACGTCTGGGCAATACGGTGTTGCTCAAGCGCGAGGACCAGCAGCCGGTGTTTTCCTTCAAGCTGCGCGGCGCGTACAACCGGATGGCGCATCTGTCCGCCGCGGAGCGCGCGCGCGGCGTCGTGGCCGCTTCCGCCGGCAATCACGCGCAGGGCGTGGCGCTGGCCGCGCAGCGGCTCGGCTGCAAGGCGACCATCGTCATGCCGGTCACCACGCCGTCGATCAAGATCCATGCGGTCGGCGCTCGCGGCGCCAAGGTGCTGCTCCACGGCGATTCGTACAGCGATGCCTACGCAAGGGCGGTCGCCCTCGCGCGGTCGACCGGGGCGGTGTTCGTGCACCCGTACGACGATCTCGACGTGATCGCCGGGCAAGGCACGATCGGCATGGAAATCCTGCGCCAGCAGCAGGGCGCGATCGATGCGATCTTCGTGCCGGTTGGTGGTGGCGGGTTGATCTCCGGCATCGCCGCGTACGTCAAGCGCGTGCGCCCCGAAATCCGGGTCATCGGTGTCGAGCCGGTCGACTCCGCGGCGATGGCGCGCTCACTCGAGGCGGGACGGCGGGTGAAGCTCGACAGCGTCGGGTTGTTTGCCGACGGCGTCGCAGTCAAGCAGGTCGGCAAGGAACCGTTTCGCATCTGTCGGGAACTCGTCGACGAGATGGTGCTGGTCGACACCGACGCGATCTGCGCGGCGATCAAGGACGCTTTCGAGGACACGCGCTCGATCCTGGAGCCTGCCGGCGCGCTGTCGATTGCGGGGGTCAAGGCGTACTGTGAGCGCCATCGCACGCGTGACCGGACCTTTGTTGCGATCGCCACCGGAGCCAACATGAATTTCGACCGGCTGCGCTTCGTCGCCGAGCGCGCCGAGCTGGGCGAAGAGCGCGAGGCGGTTCTGGCGGTGACGATCCCGGAGCGGCCGGGCAGCTTCCGCGAGTTCTGCGCGTTGCTCGGCAAGCGCAGCGTCACCGAATTCAACTACCGGTACGCCGACGCCAGGATCGCGCATATCTTCGTCGGCATCGAGGTCCACAACCGGCGCGAGACCGCCGAGCTGCTGCGGGCGATGCACAAGCGCCGCATCGAGGCCTACGACCTGTCCGACAACGAGATGGCCAAGCTCCACGTGCGGCACCTGGTCGGCGGGCACGCGCCGGCGGCCGAGCACGAAATCCTGTTTCGGTTCGAGTTCCCGGAGCGGCCGGGCGCGCTGATGCAATTCCTCAACAGCATGAGCCGTGGCTGGAACATCAGCCTGTTCCACTACCGCAACCACGGCGCCGATTACGGCCGCGTGTTGGTCGGCATGCAGGTGGCGCCGTCGGACCACACCGAATTCCAGCGCTTCCTGGACCGTCTGGGCTATCGCTACGTGGACGAGTCCGACAATCCCGCATATCGGATGTTTCTCGGGCGGTAGCCTCGCCTGTGCTCGTCTGAGGCCCCGAACTGCCGAAAAACGGCAGTTCTGCCTAGGGTTTGCACGAAGTCGGTGTTGCAAATCCCTCAGAAGCCTCAGCTTTGCCGGTTCTGGCAAGGATTATGCTCTAGGCATTTGCTTACATCCGTGGCAAACTTTCGCGAGGTCAGCATGGAAACGATGACCGTAAGTGTTGGATTGATCGACGATGCCGGGAGCCGGGAATTGCCAGATGCAGCGTTGAAGGGCGTGAAAGTCATGGTGATCGACGATAGCAACACGATTCGTCGCAGCGCCGAGATTTTCTTGCTCCAGGCGGGCTGCACGGTGATACTGGCCGACGACGGGTTCGACGCCCTGGCCAAGATCGCCGACCACCAGCCGAACCTGATATTTGTCGATATCATGATGCCGCGGCTGGACGGGTACCAGACCTGCGCGCTGATCAAGAAAAACGTCAAGTTTCATCAGACGCCGGTCGTGATGCTCTCATCGAAGGACGGGTTGTTCGATCGCGCGCGCGGCCGCATGGTCGGCTCGGACCAGTACTTGACCAAGCCGTTTACCAAGGAGAGCCTGTTGAAGGCGGTGGCGACGCACGTGAAGTCCGCCGCGCAGCAATCGAACTGAGGACGAGGCGCCGACCACCATGGCAGAGGCGGCAGCGCGCATGACGCGACGCAGCGAAGGGCAGGAAACGATGGCAATCAAGCGAATTTTGATCGTCGACGATTCGCCGACGGAGCGGCACGTGCTCAACGACATGTTGACCAAGGCCGGCTACGAGGTCGTCGCCAGCGACAACGGCGAGGACGCGATCCTGAAGGCGAGGACGGTCAAGCCGGATCTGATCCTCATGGACGTCGTCATGCCCGGGCTCAACGGCTTCCAGGCGACGCGTGCGATCAGTCGCGACCCGATGACCCGTTCGGTGCCGATCATCATCTGCACGTCGAAGAACCAGGAGACCGACAAGATCTGGGGTCTGCGGCAGGGAGCGCGCGACTACATCATGAAGCCGGTGAAGCGCGACGAGTTGCTCGCGAAGATCACCGCGTTCGGCTGAGGCTCGAGCCGATCGCGCGATGGCCCGTGCCGCGAAAGTCAATCTCCGCGCGTTCCAGCAGGAGCTGGCGACGCGGCTCGCCGCGAAGACCGCGGCGCAGGTCGAGCAATCGCGGCTGGGGATCGCCTGCGCTGGCGAGCAATGGCTGATCCGGCTGGCCGACGCGGGCGAGGTGACCGCCGTCCCGCAGACGGCGAGCGTGCCGCTGACCAAGCCCTGGTACCTCGGAATTGCCAACATCCGCGGCAACCTGTACGGCGTGATCGACTTCGCCGGCTTCCTCGGCCATCCACTCGAGCCGGTCGCGCCGGGCACGAGCCAGACCCGGCTGGTACTGTTCGGGCCGCGTGTCGGCGAGCTTCGCGCCGGACTGATCGTGCATCGCGTACTGGGTTTGCGCAACCTGGCCGAGCTTTCGAAGAGCGAGCCGCCGGCGGGCGCGCCGGGGTGGTACGGGGCGCGCTGGACGGAGACCGGCGGCGCGGTCTGGCAAGAGATCGATCTGGCGCGGCTCGCGCAAGACGCCGCGTTCCTCCAGGTGGGGCTGTGACGCGGCGGGATGAGAAAATGAGCAGCGACCGTTCGGGATGGGAGAGAACATGGCGCTTAGTCTGAAGAGCATGCTCGGCGCGAGACCGCGGGGAAAATCCGCGGGCGAGGCCGAGCTCGAGATGCCGACGACGACGCAGGTCAAGATGAGCGCGCCGCCGCCGGGCTACGATCCGCTCGCGTCGGCGTCGATCATGGAGCAGCTGCGTACGGCCGCGGCCGAGACGCGGCAACCCGGGCGGTTGTGGTTCATCGGACACCTGCCGATCGCCAAGCAGTACCAGATTCTCGGCGCGCTCATCCTCACCTTCGTGGCGCTGGCGCTGCTGATGCTTTTTCTCTACATCACGCTCACCGGCAAGGCCGCCGCCAGCTCCGGCATCGCGACCGAAATGCAGATGCTCTCGCAGCGGCTCGCGCGCGGCACGTCGCTCGCCGTGCAGGGCAACGCGCCCGCATTCGGACCGGTCAAGGATTCGCGCGACCGTTTCCGCGCCGACCTCGACGCGCTGACGAAGGGCAGCACGATCAAGGGGGTGTCCGTCGACGTGGCGAGCGCGGAGGCGCTGCAGGCGCAGCTCACCGACGTCACCTCGCGCTGGGAGCGGGTCGAGAAGAACGCCACCGCGGTGATCGACAACCAGACGAGCCTGGTGTCGCTTTCCAAGGGACTGGAGGGGATCAACCAGGCCAACACCGCATTGCTGGAGCTTGCACAGCAGGCCTCCTCGCAGGCGGCCGCCGGCGGCGGGAGCGTGCGCGAAATCGACTTCACCAGCCAGCTCGCCATGCTGTCGCAGCGCATCGCCAAGAACGCCAACTCGCTGGTGTCGTCCGAGGAAATCGATCCCGAGGTCGCGTTTCTCCTCGGCAAGGATGCCGGCACGTTCCGCGACATCCTGAACGGGCTCCTCAAAGGGAGCGAGCCGCTGCGCCTGTCCGGCGTGCGGAACGAGGAGGCGCGGGCGACGCTGACCGAGCTGCAGAAGCGCTTCGCCACCTACGACGCGGGTGTCAACGCCATTCTGCAGAACATGCAGCGGCTGGTCGTCGCCAAGCAGGCCGCGCGCGGCATCAACCAGGAGTCCGAGCCGCTGCTCGCCGAGATGACCAATCTTGCCGCCGGTTACGAGACCCAGAACGCAGGACGACTGGGCGCGCTCGGTGCCGCGATCTTCTTCGCCGTGTTCGCCTTGGTTTTCGCCGCCGCGCTCGCCAAGCTGCTCTACGATGAGCAGAAGGCGAGCGCCTTCGAGAGCGAGCAGGAGAACAAGCGCAACCAGGAAGCCATTTTGCGGCTGCTCAACGAGATGGGGAACCTCGCCGACGGCGACCTCACGGTCCAGGCGTCGGTGACCGAGGATGTGACCGGCGCGATCGCCGATTCGATCAACTTCACCATCGAGGAATTGCGCACGCTGGTCAAGGGCATCAACAGCGCGACCGACCAGGTGGCGAAGGCGACGACCGACGCGCAGGCGATCTCGAATCGGCTCTACGAAGCCTCGCAGCGGCAGAACCGGGAAATCCAGCAGGCTTCGGCGTCCGTGCTGCAGATGGCGCAATCGATCAACGAGGTGTCGCAGAGCGCGGCGCAATCGGCGCGGGTGGCGCAGCAGTCGCTCGCAGCTGCCGAGAAGGGCGGGCAGGCGGTGCAGAACCAGATCACCGGCATGAACGAAATCCGGACCCAGATTCAGGACACCGCCAAGCGGATCAAGCGCCTGGGCGAATCCTCGCTGGAGATCGGCGAGATCGTGGAGCTCATCTCGGACATCACCGAGCAGACCAACGTGCTGGCGCTCAACGCCGCGATTCAGGCGGCGTCCGCCGGCGAGGCGGGCCGCGGCTTCACGGTCGTCGCCGAGGAAGTGCAGCGCCTTGCCGAACGCTCGGGCGAGGCCACCAAGCAGATCGACGCCATCGTGAAGACGATTCAGGCCGACACGCAGGACGCGGTGGGGGCCATGGAAAAGAGCACCGTCGGCGTGGTCGAGGGAACGAAGCTGTCTGACGCTGCGGGGCAGGCGCTGGACGAAATCCGGCGCGTCTCGCGCGAGCTGGCGGAACTGATCGGGGGGATTTCCGCCCAGACGCAAAAGCAATCGGCATCGGTCTCGGATGTGACTCGCGGGATGCAGGGCATCCTCAAGATCACCGAGGAGACGACCGAGGGCACCAAACAGACCAACGTGTCGATCGGACAGCTCACCAAACTGGCGGCGGAGCTGCGCAGTTCGGTGGCGGGCTTCAAGGTCTAGCGGAGACCGCTCGCAGCGGCATGCGGCCCGGTTCTTGCTTTCTGCCCTTGCGTAGCGGACAGACGCAATCGACGTCATGGCCATAGACACCACCCCGGAATTCGATCTCGGCCCCCTCTCCTGGGTCCAGGGCGAGATCGACCAGGCGCTCACCCGCGGCGTCGAGGCGCTGGCGGCCTTCAAGGCGGCGCCGCGCGACGCGACCGCACTCAAGCACGCCCGCACGCACGTTCACCAGGCGGCAGGCGCGATTCAGATGGTCGGGCTCGATGCCGTCACCGCATATACCGACGAGCTTGAACGCCAGCTTACGCGCATCGAGGAGCTTCCGCCCGCCGAGGCGCAGGCGGCCTGCGATCTGGTCGACCGCGCGTGTCGCAAGCTCAAGATCTTTTTGGACGAGCTCGTCGGCGGCGCGATTCCGGTGCCGCTCAAGTTGTTTCCCGAATACGAGCTGATGCAGCAGGCGCGCGGCATGAAAGCCGCGGCGCCCACCGATCTGTTCTATCCCGATCTTTCGCCGCGGGCGCCGAAGATCGCGAGCGCGAAAGTCGTCACGCCGCAGCGGTTGCCGTCGTTCCTGGTCAAGCAGCGGCGGCTGTTCCAGCGGGGCCTGCTGGCGTGGCTTCGCGGCGACGAAGACGGCGCGCGGGTGATGCGCGACGCGATCCAGGGCATCGAGGACGTGCAGACGCACTCAGCGCAGCGCTCGTTCTGGTGGGTGGTCGGCGCGCTGCTCGAGAGCATCGTCGAGAAGGGGGTCGAGAGCGGGTTCGGCGTCAAACAGTTATGCGGCCGCGTCGACCTGCAGATTCGACGCTTCGTGGAAGGGTCTGCGAAGGTCGCAGATAGGATGCGGCGCGAGGTCCTGTACTACGTCGCGATCAGCGCCCCGGTCGGGCCGCAGGTGCAGGCGGTCCAGCGCGCGTACCGGCTGCCGGGGCTCATCCCGACCGCGGAGGTTCTCTCCGCCGACGTCGTCCGCGTGCAGCCGCATTTGCGCGAAGCACGTGACCTGCTGACGACGACGAAAGACCTTTGGCTCAAGCTCACCGGCGGCCGCGCGGAAAGCCTGCCCAAGCTCAAACAGACGCTCTCGGCCTTGCGCGACAGGGCTGCGGCGATCGGCGAGCCGTCGCTGTCGAAGCTCGCGACCGCGCTCGCGGGCCGGCTCGACAAGCTTCCCGCAGGACCGATTTCCGACGCGCTGGCGATGGAGTACGCGACGGGGCTCTTGCTCGCCGAATCGGCGATCGAGAACTTCGCCTCGCTGTCGGCGGAGTTCCCCAGGCAGGTCGAGGCGATGATCGCGCGGCTCGACGCGGCGCAGCAGAACCGGCCCGCGGCCGGCGGCGGCGCGCCGATGCTCGACGAGATGGCGCGCCGGGCGCAGGAGCGGTTGCTGCTGGCGCAGGTCGCGCGCGAGATCCAGGCCAATCTGCGCCACATGGAGCAGGCGCTCGACGCGTTCTTCCGCAACCACGAAAAGCGCGCCGATCTGGCGACGCTGGCGCAGGACACCAAGCAGATCATGGGGGCGCTGAAAATGCTCGGTCTCGAGCACGCCGAGCAGCTGCTCGCATTGTGCCAGCAGCAGATCGACGAGTACGCGAAGCCGGACACAGTGGTCACGAACGAGGACCTCGAGCTTCTCGCGGAGTCGCTATCGGGCCTCGGGTTCTATATCGAAGCCGTCGAGCAGCAGCGGCCGGACCGCGAGCGCTTGATCGAGCCGCTGCTGGCGAAGCGTCTGGGCACGCCCGCGAAAGCACACGCGGACGAGGGCGATACGGTCGAGACAGCGGTGGCCCAGTTGAAAGTGGCGCTGCCGGCGACGATGGCTGCGCTGCAGCGCTCGCCGGGTGAAGCGAGCGTACGCGAACGACTAGCGGCGGAACTCACGACGCTCAAGAACGATGCCGAGCTGATCGGCGACGCCGCGCTGCAGTCAGACGCTGATGCCGCGCTCGAGCTACTTGCGCGCGCTGGGGCCGGCGACACCGCCGCGCTGCAGGACGCGATCGGCGCGATCGCGGGTGGCAGCGCGGCCGCACCCGCGCCGGCGCCTTCGGAAGAGACCATGCGGCTACTCGAAACGGCCGCCTCGCAGCTCGACGCCGAGTTGCTGGAGATCTACCTCACCGAGGCCGACGAGGTGCTCGATAGCGTCGCCTCGAACGCAGCGCAGCTCGAGACGCAGCCCGACGACCGCGAAGCGCTCGTCACCGTGCGCCGCGGATTCCACACGCTCAAGGGCAGCGGCCGGATGGTCGGGCTGACCGAGTTGGGCGAGATCGCCTTCGAGGTCGAAAAAATTCACAACCGACTGCTCGAGGAGGAGCGTCCGGCCATGCCTTCGGTGCTGGCGATGATCGAGGCCGCGCAAACGGGCTTCCGCGTCTGGGTCGATACGCTGCGGCGCAAGGGCCGCGTCACGCCCGATGCGAAGGCGTTGCGCGCAGCGATCGCCAAGGTCGAGGCGGAACTGCCGGCCCTTGCCGCGCCGCCCGCACCGGTGGCCGCGATGCCGCATGCCACACCAGCGCCGAGATCGCCGAGCCTACCGACGATTGAAGTGCTCGAGCTGGACGAGACGCCATTTTTCGAGGCCGGCGCTGCCGGCACCTCGCCTGCGCCTCTGCCAACCGCGGAAATCATCGAGTTCAGCCCGCAGCCTACGCCGCCCGCACCCGAGGCGCCGCCGGCGGTCGCGCCTGCGGCACCGCCATCGGCCGGCCCGATGCCCGAACCGGAGGAGGTCACCGTCGGCGAGGTCACGCTGTCGAGTGCGCTCTACCGGATCCTGTGCGACGAAGCGCAACAGCACCTCGCAACGCTCGATGCGGAGCTGCAGACGCTGCAATTCGATCCGACGCTGACGCCCTCGCAGGCGATGATTCGCGCCAGCCACACGCTCTGCGGCATCCATCGCACGGGTGGCTTCCCGCTGGTGGCGACCACCGCCAAGGCCCTGGAGCAATGCCTGCTCGGTCTGGAGGAGCGCGGTGCGCCGTTGCCCTACGCCGCGCAGCCCGTGCTCGCGCGCGCGGTCGCCGGACTGCACGTGCTGACCGCACGGGTGCGCGCGCGCGCCGCGTTCAACGCCGCCGACCAAGCCGAGGCTGCGGAGATCGCGGCGGAGCTCGAGGCGCTGCGCCACGAAGCGATGCCCACGACGACGGCCGACGACAGCGAGAGCCTTGCCGCTCGCGCGGCCGCGGAGGAGGAAGCGCGCGAGCCGCCCGCAGCCATTGTGCCGCCGCCCCCGCCGCCCACGCCGATTGCTCCGGAGGCGCCGGTGGTCGCCATCGCTCCGGTCGCAGGCAAGCCGGTGGGACGCCCCGCGGAACCACCGACGGCGACTCCGCGCGCGGAACCGCCCGCAACCAAGGGCGCGTTCGCGCCGAAGCCCGCGGGAGCGTCCGTGCCGCCCGCGGACGAGACGCTCGCGGGGGTTCACGATGACGTCGACGAACAGGTGCTGCCGATTTTCCTCGAAGAAGCGGCCGAGCTATTTCCGCAGGCGGGCGAGCAGTTACGCGCTTGGCGGCGCAATCCTGCGCAGCGCGAGCAGGCGCAGGCGCTGCACCGTACGCTGCACACGTTCAAAGGCAGCGCGCGAATGGCTGGAGCGATGCGCTTGGGCGAGCTCACACATCTGATGGAAAGCCGGCTGCTCGCGGGCGACGCGCTCGCCAAGCCGACGCCGGAGCTGTTCGAGGCGCTCGACACCGATCTCGATCATGTCGCCTTCGTGCTCGATCGACTGCACAAGGGCGAATTGAACACACCGCTGCCGTGGCTGCTCGAAGAAGCGGCAGCGGCTCCGGCGCCGACGGCTCCACGCACGGTCGTGACGCCTCTGGTGCCGCAGCCCGCGGCCGCGTCGGCGGTTGTACCCGCCGCGCCGGCGGAAGTCGAGGCGGCGAGAGCGGCGATGCTGCGCGTGCGCGCCGATCTCATCGATCGGCTGGTCAACGAGGCCGGTGAAGTCGCGATCGCCCGCGCGCGCGTCGAGGGCGAACTGCGCTCGCTCAAGGGCAATCTGCTCGAGCTCACCAACAGCGTCATTCGCATGCGCTCGCAGGTGCGCGAGATCGAGATCCAGGCCGAGTCGCAGATCCAGTCGCGGTCCTCGCAGATGAAGCCCGGCGAAGCGGATTTCGATCCGCTGGAGTTCGATCGCTTCACGCGGTTCCAGGAGCTCACGCGGAGCCTCGCCGAAGGCGTCAACGACGTGTCCACCGTGCAGCAATCGCTGCTGCGGAACATCGACGACGCGGACGCGGCGCTGCTCGCGCAGGCGCGCCTGTCGCGCGACGTGCAGCAGCAGCTCTTTTCCATCCGCACCGTTCCGTTCGGCAGCTTGTCCGAGCGGCTGTATCGGATCCTGCGGCAGACGGCGAAGGAGCTCGACAAGCGGGCCAATCTGGAAATCCGCGGCACGCAGGTCGAGCTCGACCGCTCGGTTCTCGAGAAGCTGGTCGGCCCGCTCGAGCATCTGCTGCGCAACGCGCTCGACCACGGCATCGAGGGCCGCGAGCAGAGGCTCGCGCACGGCAAGGCCGAAACGGGAGAAATCTCGCTGACGGTGCGCCAACAGGGCAACGAAATTGCGATCGAGCTTGCGGACGACGGCGCAGGGCTCGACTTCGAGCGCATCCGCGACAAGGCGCGCGCGTCGGGACTCATCAGCGGCGACGTCGAGCCCACCGAAGCGCGGCTGACCGAGTGCATTTTTGCGCCGGGGTTCTCCACGGCGACCAAGGTGACGCAAATCTCCGGCCGTGGCGTCGGCATGGACGTCGTGCGTTCCGACATCGCCGCGCTTGGCGGCCGGGTCGATGTCGCGAGCACGCGCGGAAGCGGCACGACCTTTACGCTGTACCTGCCGCTGACCCTGGCCATCGCGCAAACCGTCCTGGTCCGGGCGGGCGGCCGTCTGTGGGCGCTGCCGGCGCCAATGGTCGAGCAGGTGCAGCAGATCAAGGACAAGGACCTGATCAATCTCTATCTCACGCGCGAAGTGGTGTGGCAGAACAAGAAGTACCCGTTCTTCTATCTGCCGCGTCTGCTGGGGAACGCGGGGCACAACCCGGAGTCGATGCGCTACAACTCGGTGGTGCTGCTCAAAAGCGGTCAGAACATGACCGCGGTGCACGTCGACGAGATGATCGGCAATCAGGAAGTCGTGGTCAAGAACATCGGCCCGCAACTCGCTCGCGTCTCCGGCATCGCCGGGGCGACGGTGCTCGGCACCGGCGAAGTCGTGCTGATCATCAATCCGGTGCAGCTCGCGCAGCGCGTGGACACCGAGAGCGAAGCGCCAATGGTCGTCAAGACGGCGAAAGCGGCGGCCGCGAGCGCGGTGGCGTCCGGACCGCCGCTGGTGATGATCATCGACGACTCGCTGACGGTGCGCAAGATCACGAGTAGGCTGCTGACGCGCGAAGGCTTCGAGGTCATCACCGCGAAGGACGGGCTCGACGCGCTGCAGGTGCTGAGTGAGCACACGCCCGACGCGATTCTGCTCGACATCGAGATGCCGCGCATGGACGGCTTCGAGTTCGCGAAGACCGTTCGCGCCGACCCCAAGATCGCCGACATACCGATCATCATGATTACCTCGCGCACGGCCGAAAAGCATCGCAACCGCGCGCAGGAGCTGGGTATCGAGATTTATCTAGGAAAGCCGT